>JAGQWW010000251.1 GCA_020436955.1 Saprospiraceae bacterium
GAGCCATTTGCGAAAAAATTAGTTCCTGCCAAACTGGCGATAGTGATGATGTACCCTTC
Organism: Saprospiraceae bacterium; assembly: GCA_020436955.1. Classification (GTDB taxonomy): domain Bacteria; phylum Bacteroidota; class Bacteroidia; order Chitinophagales; family Saprospiraceae; genus JAGQWW01. The sequence continues at coordinate 60 of JAGQWW010000251.1, forward strand.
TGATTTTTTGAGGGCGTCGATGGCAGCTTTTACGCTGTAAAAAACACCTGTCAAGTTGAGGTCGATGGTTTCCTGCCATTGTTCAGCAGTCATATCTTCGATGCTGGCAAAGTGTCCAACACCTGCGTTGGCAACTAAAACATCCAAGCTTCCAAATGCATCCAGGGTTTCTTTAACTGAATTGATTTGGTCTGCGAAACTCTTTGCATCGGCTTTGATTCCGATGGCTTTTCCTTTGCCGGATTTATTCAGTTGGTCGGCAATTTCTTTTGCAGCATCCAGACTACGACTTGTAATAGCCACATTCATTCCTTCAGCTATCATCTTTTCAGCGATTCCCAGTCCGATTCCTTTGGTTCCTCCGGTAATGAGGGCTGTTTTGTTTGACATCCTATATATTTTTCAGGGTTCTTTAATCTGTTTCTTTTACAAACATCCAGTTGTTTTCGTCCGAATGTTCGGGTGAATAAACGTAATCGTCTACGACCAATTCTTTTAAAGTTTCAGGATTTTCTATTCGTTCTTTGACGACCAGGTGGGCCATCCTTCCCCTTGCTTTTTTTTCATTGTAGGAGATGAATTTGAGTTCACCATCGCGGTTCTCTTTGAAATCGATATCGAGCAATCTGCCTTTTAATTTTTTGGTTTGAACTGCTTTGAAATATTCATTGGAAGCAAGATTGAGGAATACTTCACCGGTTGCTTCCTGGAGGTCTTCATTAAGGGTCTTAGTCAGTTTATTGCCCCAAAACTCATACAGGTTTTTGTTTTTACCGGTCTCAAGGGAAGTTCCCATTTCCAGACGATAGGGCTGCATTAGATCAAGGGGCTTCAGTACGCCATACAAACCTGATAAAATGCGGATATGTTCTTGAGCAAATTCCAAATCATCCTGGTCAAACTTTTCAGCTTCCAGACCGATATACACATCTCCTTTGAATGCGAGGATGGAAGGTTTTGCGTTATCCGGCGTAAATGGAAGCGTAAACTTTTTATATCGCTCGACGTTTAGGTTTGCGATTTTTTCACTCACACTCATGAGCTGTTGGATATCACCGGCCGATTTTTTCTTCAGGGTATTGACCAATCTTTTACTTTCTTTTAAAAATCGCGGGGTGGAATACTCCTCGAATACCGTTTCGGAAAAATCGAGTGTCTTAGCAGGAGACAATAAAATAATCATAATACCGTCAAAAATTTTGTTGTTTTGCTGTTAAAATGGTGGGTGATGATACATTGAAAACCCAAAGAAAACCATTTGGTTCAAACAAAAGGAATAAGGTTGAAGGAAAATATTGCGGACATACCAAATACAGTAGAGGGATACGAACCTTCCCTTTTTATGAAAAATGGTCACATCAATACCATTTACACTTCCCTTTTGCGAAAACCATCACATCCGGGTTATGAAAGGGTCAGAATTGGTACTGCTGATGATGATTTCCTGGACGTTGACTGGATAAAAAGCGGAAATAAAAATCTGGTAGTTTTGTGTCATGGACTGGAAGGGAATAGCGGCTCTCAGTACATGAAAGGCATGTCCAGCCATCTATCCAACCTGGGATTCGATATTGTTGCTATGAACTACAGAAGCTGTAGCGGAGAATTGAATCACCAGCTTACGATGTACCACAGTGGGGCAACCGGCGATTTGGAGGAAGTATTAAAGGTGGTACATAAAGGGTACGAAAAGATATTTTTAGCAGGATTTAGCCTGGGAGCCAACCTTATTTTAAAATACCTGGGTGAAAAAGGCAGCAATCTCGATTATCCCATCGAAGCAGCCGCATCTATCTCAGTACCAGCCGATTTGAAAAGTTCTTCTCATAAAATTGGGGCGGGATTTAACCGGGTGTATGAAATTCATTTTCTCATCAGCTTGCAAAGGCGAATGAGGGCCAAGACCCGACAATTTCCGGAACTGGCTACCCTAGCAAAAAAGAAAAAGATAAGGACTCTTTGTGATTTTGATGATGTATACACCGGACCGATCCACGGTTTCAGAGATGGAAACGATTATTATGAAAAATGCAGTTCTCGAAACTTCATTCCGGAGATAAAGGTGCCGGCTTTGATAATCAATGCATTAGATGATCCTTTTTTAACTGAAGCCTGTTTCCCTTACAAGCAAGTAAATGAAAATCCTTTTGTAGAAATGTTGACCCCAACTTTTGGAGGGCATGTTGGCTTTTATAAAGGGAGAGGCCAAAACTGCTACCAGGAAAACGTAGTAGGCAAATATTTCCTGGAAGGAACTATTTAAAACGAAAGGTTTTCATCAATTCTTTGATTTCCCTTTCCATAAATTCCCTGGTACTCCCTATCACTATCATGCCGATTTCTTCATCACCTTTTCGAAGCCTTCCTTCCAGCATTAGGAAATATTCATTTTGCTTTTTTGCCTTGTAAATATCGTATTTGAAATCCACGCCCTCCTCAAAGGGAATGGATAGTCCACTTTTTAAATCCTCTGCTAGCTACAGTGTAAAAAACTCTTCTCCTACGGAATAAAAAACGGTGGCATTTAAGGAATCGGCACCTTCATATTTTTTAATAATAACTGCATTGGGGATATCAATTTTTTCAAAGGTAAAACCGTCCAAACCTGTGTCGAAAGCATAAGGGTAGTCTTCAAAAAAATCACCTTCAATCCACCTTACACTTCTCAAAATAGAGAGGATTTGCTCAGATAAGATTTCATCATTTGACACGAGATACCCACCTTTCCAGTCATATACCCTGCTTTCGTCTCCAAAATACATTAGCCAAAAAATTTCAGCTGCCTCTCCTCTTCCAGTTACGCCTTTCATCAGACTACCTTTGAAGCCAGCAATTTGGATGGGAATATTCAACAAGGTATCTCGATAACGGGTCAGCGCACGCACATTTGTTATATACTCAGACAAGGCAATGGGCTTTTCCTCTAACATCAAAAACCCTGAAGTCTGCATGTCAATCAACAAGGAAGGATTTTGGGAAGAAGGCAGCAAATAGCTATCTGAATAATCGACCCAAACATTGGTTTCTCCTATTCTTTTCAGGTTTTCATGGTTCGCACCGTTCAATTTTAGTGTATCCTGAGCATAGGAAGGAGTGGACAGTAGTGTTAGTACCAATAAAGCAAGAATGGATTGAATTTTTGAAAGCTTTGGTGCATTTTTCATTTGTCCGGGGTATGGTGATGACAATCTCATTAGAATGAAAAGGTGTAAGGGTTAAAAATGCTTCTAAATGAATGAGAATCCTTAATTTTGTTGCAAATATTGTGCATTTAAACAAATCCTTTGTGATTCGCCTACCAGCCTATTAATTCCCGTTCAGTTTATATTTCTTCCTGCCCGGTAAATTTCATCTTACAGGCAAAAGGTAAAGAACAACATTTGTTTATTATTAATTTTAAATGCCCTGAATTAGTTTATCATATTACAATTGTCCTATGCAATTTTTAAGAAAGATATCAGATTCCTTATTTTCTACAAGAGCAGCGGGTATGTATATGTTGCTATTTGCTGCTGCCATCGGTATAGCCACCTTTGTTGAAAACGATTTTGGAACCAGTGCGGCTCAAAAGGTAATTTTCAAAACCAAGTGGTTTGAATTATTGCTTGTTTTGTTTGGAATTTCACTGGTAGTCAACATCTTCCGTTACAAGATGATACAACAGAAAAAATGGGCCATCCTTACTTTTCACGCGTCCATGATTATCATTCTATTGGGAGCAGGCGTTACCCGTTATTTTGGCTACGAAGGGGTGATGCATATTCGCGAAGGAGCAACCTCTAATTCATTTTTATCTGCAGATACCTACCTCAATTTTGAAGCTATTCAGGGAGACAGGAAATACGCCTTTCATGAGCCGGTTTTATTTGCCAGTTTAGGAAACAACCATTTTAAAAATAGTTACCAGTTGGGAAATGACCTGATAGAAGTAGAGGTGCTTGACTTTATTCCCAATCCGGAAGAAACACTTATTACAGATGAAGAGAATGGGGTCCCAACGTTGAAAGTTGTATTTGGGGGTGCTAATGGGCGAGAAGAATATTACATCCGCCAGGGTGATAAAAGAAGATTAAACGGTGTTATATTCAACTTTTCCAGCCTTGAATTGCCAGGTGCATTTAATATTAAGTTTGAAAACGGGAATATCTTTTTCAAAACTGATGCACCGGTGAATCAAATGGTAATGGCCACCCAAACCAGGGACAGCCTTGCAGGTGGCATGTACCACCCACTTATGTTGAGAAGTATGTATGCCACCCAAATGGGCAATTTTGTATTTGGCGATTTTCACCAGGCAGCCCGGGTAGAAATGACCAGCACCAACCAAAAAATGGCTAGCAACAGTCTTGCTGCTTTAGACATTGCTGTAAGAGTGAACGGTGAGGAGGAAAGACAATTGGTCTACGGCACTAAAGGGATGGAAGGCAATCCTAGAGTATTTAGAGGGGGCGCTACCAATCTGGCTATCAGTTACGGCTCTAAAAGAGTAGTCTTGCCATTTGGCCTTGAATTGTATGATTTCCAGATGGAAAGATATCCGGGCACCAATAGTGCTTCTTCCTATGCTAGTGAAGTGGCGTTGATAGATCCACGCAAAAACCTAAAAGAGGACCACCGCATTTATATGAATCAC
>JAGQWW010000252.1 GCA_020436955.1 Saprospiraceae bacterium
TACCCAAGGTCCATTGCCAACACGGTCAACCATTCGCGCGTCGACGGTAACTCGTCGCCACTAGGTCCCACCGCAGCCCCCAAGAAGATGATCACCACGGATACGTAATACGCCGCCACAGCCAACCCCATCGCCGGGTTGTCTTTCACGGTCAACTCTTCGTCGAGCGAAAAAGGGGTTAGCTTGCTCAAACAAATCTTGCTGACCACGATGGCCACCAGTGCCACTAGCAAATACGAAACGCTGATCATTAACCAGCGAAGTTCAAGAACAATGTCCATCGACGCGCTTTCGCATGAGAAAAAACTACAGTTGCGACCACTAACTTAGGCGATCACCAACACCCCGCTCAAGACGTGAAGCTAGATCCTGAATCCTGAATCCTGAAGCCTGAAGCCTGAAGCCCAAAGCCCAAAGCCCAAAGCCAATAAAAAAAGCTGCCAGCATTCCGCTGGCAGCTTTTTTTGCTTTTATCTTTCGTTCTAGTAATTACCTATTTTATCGAAATGACTTTTGCGGTTTCATCGTTTCTGGCAAGGATGATTTTTTCTCCTTTTCCTGAGCGGATGATAGCTGCATTTTTTACGTAGCCGGAAGCGTCCAGTCCTGAGTCAGCATTTGAAACTACGGTGAAGGTTCCTTTATCGTTTAGGATAAGGACTCCTTTGTTACCGTCAATTGGACCGGTTTCTATTTCAAGACCGTATTGGTTTCCAACTAAAATGATGTCTTGAGAGCCATTGCCATCTACATCATCCAACAATATGGCATTTGCAGGTGCTTTTTGAGCAGCTCTTGGTAATGGGATAGCTTCAAATTTTCCGTTTCCATCATTTTTAAACCAAGTATTGGCAAAAGTATAGGCTGGCAATTCCATGGCGTCTTGTAATTCCTTTTCAGAGAATACTTCATCGATGGTTGCCTTGGCATAGGTTTCATAACGGATAAATTTCCTTTTTTTGCCTGCCATCTGCTTGATAAGCAAATCTTTGGTTGGTAATGGATAACGTTTTCCGTCTTGCCACCAACTCATTACCGGGTCAATTTGACCATTGCCATCAAAGTCTTTTGCATACATGATGATTGGGTGCTCTGAGGTTGCCTGGAGGCGGGTATTTAAACCTAGATTTCCGGCAATGATGTCTTGGTCTCCGTCACCATCGATATCTGCCACGGTAAGGCTATTCCACCAGCCACTTGTTTTACCTAGCCCCATAGAAGTACCGTCTACTTTTTGGTAGGTTCCATTTTCATAATTGAAAACGGTCACATCCATCCAGTATCCAACTACCACCATCTCGTCTACTTCATCACCAGGGAATATATCAGCAAATGCAATTCCTGTAACCATACCGATATTGGCCAGTTCAGGAGCTACATTTTTTGTTTCATCGTAAAATTTTCCTTTATCATTGGTCAAAACATAACTGGTAGGGGCCATTGGATAATATCCAGGGCGGTTTCTACCACCTACAAATAAATCCAGGTCGCCATCTTTATCATAATCATGTGCCACTACACATCCTCCACTGCTGTTGATAGCAGGTAATAGGTCAGATGCTGAGAAGTTTCCTTTGCCATCATTGATGTACAATCTGTCCTGATAGTTTGGATCTTTATCAGGGTAGCTGTTTCCACCACTTACCACGTATAAATCCTGATCGCCATCGCCGTCAGCATCAAATAGTGTAGCTGCAACATCTTCGTATTTTGCATCTGCTTCAAGGGCCGGCTGCTTCGTTTTTGAAAAATTACCATTTGCACTCTGCGTATACACTCCGCCAATGGAATTTGCAGCACCACCCAGGAATACATCATCACGGCCATCGCCGTTTACGTCTCCGGTAGCTAAAGCAGGTCCCAAATCTGATAACCTATGAGGCAAAAGAACATTGCTTTTAAAATCGTCATAGTCGTCCTCAACATGGCGAAAATCTAAAGTAGAAGCGCTATTGTCAGTGAAATACATGCCACCTTTGTTTAACTTAGGTAACGATCCAGCAGCAGCATCTTTTATGTCTACCACCAGGCGCTCGTTTACGGTAGGATTGTCAATTTTGATGTATTTCTTACCTGGAAACTCTACTTCAAGGCTCGTTACATTTTTTGCACCCAAACCAAATTGGAAAATAGGCTCTGAGGAACTCAAAAATCCACGGGTTGGTGTCAATTCAAGATATTGTGTGCTTCCGTCGTCAAGGGTGACACGACCTTTTGCGCCGGTAGCATCTACGTTTGGACTGGCACCTTTTAGTTTTACCTGCAGGTAGTTTCCTTTCTGTTTTTGAACGGCTGTATTTTGATATACAAAAGCAGGGTCGTCAATATTGTTAACTACGATATCAAGGTCGCCATCGTTGTCAAGGTCACCATAAGCGGCACCATTGGACCAGCTAGGTTTGTTGAAACCCCAGTCGCGAGTTACATTATCAAATGACATGTTGGCCTTGTTGCAAAACATATAGTTCTGCAATTTCTGGCTCGGTACAATTTTCAAAAAGTCGTCAAATTCGATAACACCCGGTTTCAAACCGCCAATTTTGTTGATAGAGTCAACTGTAAAGTGTAGATAATCCAGGTCACTTACATCTCTTCTATATCCATTGGTGATATACAAATCCTTCCAGGAGTCGTGGTCAAAGTCAGCCAACAAGGGACACCAGCTCCAATCCGTGTTGGAAACACCTGCCAGTGTTCCGATATCCTGGAAAGAGCCATCACCCTGGTTGATTTGCAAAACGTTTCTCATCAACTGCTTACCATAACCAAAGCTATTCAAGGTATTGTATCGGTCGTAGACCATGGTGGTCATCAATGTCTTCTGGCGATAGTTGTCTTCAGCAATCATATCCAAAGCCACTACATCCACTTTTTCATCGTTGTTGTAGTCAGCGATGTCAACACCCATGGTATGATTACTCATATGAGGGAAGTATTTTTGTGCATTCTCGGTAAAGGTTCCGTTTCCGTTGTTGATGTATAAGAAATCCGGTTCGATGTAGTCATTTCCTACAAACACATCCAGGTTTCCATCTCCGTTGAAATCACTCACCGTAACACTCAATCCCCATGCACGATTGTAAATACCTGCATCTTTTGAAACATCGGTAAATTTACCATTGCCATCATTGCGGTAAAGGCGGTCCGTGTCATATTCTGTCTTAGGATTCATATTTGGGATTTTTTTCGCTCCCTCTTCCTTGACAAAAATTCGGTTTACGTTTTGGAAATCTACCGGGTGGTTCAATAAGTACATATCCAGGTCACCATCATTGTCATAATCAAAGAAATTGGCCTGATTGGATGGTGAGATATCGTTCAGATTATAAGCGGCTCCACTTTCAGTGAAAGTAAGGTCTTTGTTGTTTACGTATAGAAGGTTACGACGAGCATCATTAACCTGTAAGCCTGTGCGACAAACATAAATATCCGGGTATCCATCCTGGTTGATGTCTACGATGGTTACCCCGGTTTTATTGCCACCTTTTGCGGCTACACCTGCTCTGTCAGTAATATCTTCAAATTTGAAATTCCCCTTGTTGTGGTATAGTTTATTGTCTTGCTGGGTAGCAGTAAAATAAACGTCCTGGAGACCATCCTGGTCAAAGTCGGCTATGGCAACTCCACCACCATTATAGAGGTAAGAATTTTTGATAATGTTGTCATCAAAATCCTCTTTGATAACATTGGAAAAGTCAATTCCTGTGGTACCTGGATCCATATAAACAAAGAGTGGATCTTTAACCGGTTGCTGTTCATTGGGCGTTTGACCTTTTTCATCGGGTTTTGGGTCGTTACTACAAGCCTGAAGGAATATTCCAATGGCTAGCAGGGCTAAAAACAACCCATTTAAATGTCGCATCATTTTAATAGTTTTTTAATTGGTCTTTAGGCTGTTACGCAAGATTGGGAGTGATGTTGCCTCAGGTGTTAAATTTAGGTGGAGAGGGGGTGGAGAAGGAGAATGGGTTGATGGGGGAATAAAGGAAGGGTAATGAGGTATTATAGAATTACGATTAAAGATAGACCGGGTTGAGGCCCGGTCTATCTTTACATTATTTTTTAGTACAAATTGAAGTGCAATTGTCAGCATTGGATCCGTCTGTCACACTGAAAGAAATAGTAAGGGTATTTCCATTCAGACTACCAGAACCGGAATATGTAATATTTTGAACTGCTTGACTGGCAATTGTAATATTATTTCCGCTTACAGAAGCTACCAGAGTGCCTGGAAAAGCATAAAGGTTGGAAATAACGATTTTGTCGTCCCCTGTGCTAGATGCAGTAATTACAATATCATAAGAGTCATTACCAGAGTTGCAGGTTTCGACAGCTCCATAAGTACCGATAAATTTTACGCGGTCCAGTTCTTCATCTTTTTTACAACTTGAAATAAAAAACAAAGAGCATACAACTGCAAAAATTGAAAATCGAATAAGGCTTTTAGTCATGGTCCGAGTTTTAGGGTTAATGAATCTCACCAAATTTAATATTTAATTGAATAAATCCTGATATTCCCTGATTATTTCAATTCAAATGGTTTATTAAAGCCTTATGCTTTTGCGCAAAAAAAGAGGATAAACAATTTGAGCATACCCTCTTTCTTTAGTGCTGAGATCGTGATTTTCAAACAATTAATCTCCCTGAATGATCTTTATATTTTCGTCCAGGCTGATGATTTTTATTTCA
>JAGQWW010000253.1 GCA_020436955.1 Saprospiraceae bacterium
TGTGGTCGGCTGGCAGGATTTAATCCTGTCACTTCACCGTTGGTTTGTATATTCTGCGTCCAGGGCAGAAAAAGGATGATGATTAAAATGACAAGCGTGATGAGCAACCAACGCTTGAACCTTACATTAGCACGTGAAAGTTGGATTTCTTTGTAACAATCAAAATCCTCCATCCGCACGTCATCCTTTACTGTATTGTTTGATATATTTAACATGGGTCTATTCCTTAGGCTGCTTCAGTAATTTCTTTTCTAAAAATGGGTCGAAATGCCGGATTGCTGGTGATGGTTTCGAAATCTCCATCTGCGATGATTTTACCATCTTCCATAATTAAAACCCTATCACATTTTTTTGCAAAAACAGGATCGTTGGAAATCCCTACCAAAGTGCAAGTGATTTCGGAACTGGTCAAAAGCGTCGCTAATCTTTCTGCTTCCTGAGGTTCCATGTTTGAGAAAGGCTCTTTAATCGCCAACATCGCAGGCCTGGTACAAATGCTCCTTGCCAAAATGATTTTGGTAACTACACTCCTTGGTAGATTTTTCCCGCCCGGAACTAAAGGTGTATTCAGCCCTAGTGGTAATTTTTGAATGTATGATAGCAAGCCTACCTTTTCAGCAGCATTCATAGCATCTTTTAAGCTCAGATTCTTTTTGCCTAGCGTTATATTTTCAAAAAGGGTTCCTTTAAAAATATCTTCCTGGGGCATGAAATCACCAATTCTTTCCCGAAGGCTATTTAAATCCAGGCTGCCCAGTGGTGTGTCATTGACCAATAATGACCCGGTATAGTTGTGGAACAATCCTGTCATTAGATGCATCAGGGTCGTTTTCCCTGACCGGTTAAATCCTGCTATACATACCTTTTGCCCGCCTTTAATTTCCAAACTTAAATCTTTGATAGTGGGTTTGTCAGCATCTACAAACTGGTATGAAACATCTATCATTTTGATATTTAACCCTCCCGGTTGTACAATTTCATCAAATTTGATTCCTTCTTCTTTTTCAAGCTTCAAATCCGTAAACGATCCAATTTTTTCCAGACCGGTCAATACATCGTAGATGGTCTCCATGGTAAGAATCAGCTTTTCTACGGAGTTCGTGATGAGGATAACCACAATCTCTGCAGCTACAAACTGTCCCAGATTGATGCTATTGTCAATCACCAAAATACCCCCTAACACCAAAAGTCCTCCGGTTATCAAAGTTTTGAATCCGACGATAGAACCAAATTGCAGTAATAAAACCCTAAAATGTTTTCTGCGGAAGGAGAGGTATTTGCTGACCAGTTTATCTGTTTTGCTTACAGGTAAAGGTGAGGACCCCGCCAATTTAAAAGTTCCCTGGGTACGGGCAATTTCTTCCAACCAGCTAGCTACTTCGTATTTGTACTTGGACTCCATCAAGCTGGTCGCCAATCCTCTTGGACCGGTCAATCGAATAATTAAAACCACCAATAGAATGAGGAAAACACCAAAGAAGATGAAGAATGGATGATAAAAAGAGATGAGGATAAGCCCGAAAATAATCTGGAGAATAGAAGTGGAAAAATCCAGCAAAATTTTAGGTAATCCTTTTTGAACGGTTAAAGTGTCAAAAAATCGGTTTACCAGTTCAGGTGCATATTCTTTGTACAAAGCCTCAATTTCAATTCTTGGAATACGGAAAGCAAAGTCAAAGGCTGACCTTGCAAATATGCGCTGCTGGATAACCTCACTTACGGTCAGCTGCATTATTTTCAGGACTCCTACCATGAGTGTTCCGAAGGTAACTACTGCTGTTAGCAGGATCCAGGAACTGGAAATGGCACCCCCTGCAATCAAACCAATGATCGCCTGAATACCAAGAGGTAGGGTAAGGGAAATGAGACCGCCAAAAATGGCATAGATATAAATATAGCTGATGTCCTTTTTATCTAGTTGTAATAGCCTAAAGAACCTCCTGACTGGATTCATAATCATCGAGTTTGCTACTTAAAGGAGTGGTGTGCTTATATGTTTTGGTAAAATAGGGCTTCTAATGAAATTTTAATGTGCCCTTTGGCTTATAATTTCAAGAGCCCCAAATACTAAGCGTATCTGGGGCTCCGTGACTAACCTTATTCAAATTAATTAACCGAAAATCTATGCTCTCATCATATTTGAATCTTCATACATTTTCATCAATTTCTTACGAGCAAAGAAAATTCTACTTTTGATGGTTCCTAATGGTGCATCCAATTGTTCTGCAATCTCGTCGTATTTGAATCCTTTGTAAGCCATCCAAAATGGACGTTTAAAGTCTTCCGGAAGCTTGCTTACCATTCTTAACAAGTCTTTGTAGGCAATCAAAGTGTCACCATCATTTTCAACAGAAACATCGCCCGAATTAATGTAGTAGTTGTTTGGGGTTTGGTCCAAAATGGTATTTCGGCGAACTTTCTTTCTGTAATTATTGATAAAAATGTTTCTCATGATGGTTACCGCCCAGGCTTTAAAGTTGGTTCCATCCTGGTATTTATCAGTATTCGCAAGAATACGATATGCGGTATCCTGGTAAAGATCTTCTGCATCTACCTCGTTACCCGTAAGGCTCATAGCAAAGGCACGAAGTGATGAAGTGATATCTTCTAGCTGTTGATTAATTTTGGGTAACATTATATAAAGGCTTAGTTGGTGATGTAAATATTTTTTACAAAATGCATTACAAAAGTACAATTTGTTAGCCCTTTTTGCAAATATTATTTACTATTTAGACTGATTTTGGACTTGTTTAATAAAAATTTAACGTCCGCTACTTTCAAATCAACCATTTACTTGTTAAAGATGTTATTGATTTTATCAAAACACGTAACTTTATCGACCAAAACTCCGTTTTTATCGAATAATTTTTAATACCCATGATTGAGCAGCAGGAAAATGTAATTGGTTTTACCACCCTGAATTTGGCGGGAAACCTGAGAACGATTCGAAAGCGTATGAATTATAGCCAGGAGGACCTGGCTAAACGCGTTGGCCTGAATCGGGGTAATATAGCATCCTATGAAAATGGAACCGCTGAACCTAAGATTTGCAGCCTTTTAAAAATTGCCCACATCTATGGTGTATCCATGGTGGACCTCGTACTTAGAGACTTATCAGAAGAAAACAACTACGAATTAGCGACTACCAGTTTTAAACAACGCAACGATAAAGATAAATCAGTCATTGACCACCAGGAAAAAATTAGCCAGGAGTTGGAAAATGTCATGAACGGTCTGCATACCTGCCACCAGTTCAAGTTAAAAACCCTCGAACCGGATGCACCACGCGAACTACAAGCGTTTGCCCATAAATTTGAAGAATTGTACGATGTTGCCAACAAGATTTTGGAAAATCATAAAGAACTGTTGTCCTTTGTAGCCTGTCGTTTAAAACAAAATAAAAATTGCTAATGGTAGGTGGTATCTTATACAACGTAACCGTAAAAGTAACAAAGGAAGCCAGTGAAGAATGGTTGCAGTGGATGAAGGCAAAGCATATTCCCGATGTAATGGACACAGGTTTATTTGTGGAATATAAAATCTGCAGAATTCTGCACGATGAGGAAGACGGCGACACTTTTGCCATCCAGTATCTTTGCAAAAACATGGACGACTTTAAAGCTTACCAGGACCAATTTGCAAAACCACTGCAGGCTGAACATGCAGAGCGGTACAAAGACAAATATTTTGCTTTCAGGACTTTAATGGAAGTAGTTTAGTTTTTCCCTTCCCATTCAATTCCCTTCAAGGTCTTTTTAGAACCTACTTTATCGATGGCCTCTTTTAAAAAGGTTGCATCCTTTATTTCCAATAAAGTGTGGTACATTAAACCTATGCTAAACATAAGCAGGGCCAAAACATTTTGCAATAACCAGATACAGAAGAAGGAAAGTAAAATGACATACACCTGGTTTTTCACATAACCCTCCAATTGAAAATTGATCACTATACTTTCGATGGCATTAAAGGCCACCTGAGTAGTGCAGATATTAAAGGAGAAAACGCCCAGAATAGTAATAATCCAAAACATCCCGACTACCCGCCAAAATCCGCCACTTATTAATCCCAGACTCCTGGAGATACTATTGGTCAGTGGAAGCCCTTCGTGAACAATCGCATACATCCACAATAATATAATCGGCATGACACTTACGATTAATAGGAAGGTCAGCCCGCCGGGTGCAATCAAGATAGCTGCAATACCGGTGGTTCCCACAACGATTTTTAGTACTTCAAATAAGCCAATCCTTTTTAAATCCGGACTTTTAGCATCTTTTGCAACAAAATAGGAGGCAAAATAGGCGGTAAGCCCAAAGCTAAGGCCATTGATAAGAACGATGGTCTGAAATTGATACGGTGCAAAAAACTGATTCAAATCCTGTAATACCAGATAAAAAATTCCGGTAAGGTTTATCATGTTTTCAGGATTCTCCGGGGCCATTGGAAAAAACAACAGACACCAAAGCACCGCAGCCAAGGCTGTAATCGTAAGGATTTGTTTGTAATACTTTTTATATAAAACAAAGCTTTCGGCAAAAGCCTTTCCTACTGATTTCATTTCATCGTAATCGATTTTACTTTCCTTTTCCGGTAAGATAGTTTCCTCGTCCCTGTTTGTGATAAATCCCTTTTTAGCTTTTCGGGCAGGATATATCACAAAGTAAAACAGGATGAAGCCAAAAGAAGC
>JAGQWW010000254.1 GCA_020436955.1 Saprospiraceae bacterium
CGATATTTATTGGGATTTTAATTCAAATACCTTTGTATTCACCGGTGATCCAGGCCCTTTAAACTATATGATTATTAACACAATAGGACAAATTCTGAAAAGTGGGACTTTAAAAAACAATACTAATCTAACCCTAAACCTACATCAAGGAATGTATTTTCTAGTTATAAATAAAGAAATGGGTACAAATCAAGTTTTTCCATTTATCATTAAATAAGGACTAAGCCAATAGGCGAAAATCGACTATTTTCTTTAATAAAATATATGGATGAAAGATATTCAAACCCGCGCCGACCTTGAAAAACTGTTAGCCTCCTTTTATCAAAAACTACTGGCGGATGCATCCATTTCCTACTTATTTACTGAGGTGGCTCAGATAGATCTGGAAGAGCACCTGCCCGTTTTAGTAAATTTTTGGGAAGGAAACTTGCTGGGTGGTCACAATTACAAAGGCAATCCAATGGGACCGCATTTTACCTTGCATCAAAAATCACCTTTGGGAACCAATCATTTTAAAACATGGTTACACCATTGGACAGAGACGATTGATGAATTGTTTGAAGGCCCCATGGCTGATGAAGCAAAATCAAGAGCTCGGTCTATCGCTCTTTTAATGCAACATAAAATTGAACAAGCCTTTGGTCCACTCAATGAAGCTAATTAAAACATATTATGGAAAACCCTACATTAAGCACCAGACCCTTAGAAGAAAAAGACCTACCCTTTTTGATGGATTATTGGTATGGTCTGAGCGACCAGCAATTGCTAGCCATGGGGGTTGATTTGGAAAAATTCTCTATCGTCTCCTCGTTTGAATCAAATATGAGGAAACAGTTGCAACTTCCAATTGAAGGCAGGAATAACTTTGCTATGTTGTGGGAAATAGACGGAAAACCAGCCGGCCATAATAATATCAATGTAATCGAAAAAGGAGTTAAAGCAAACATGCACCTTCATTTGTGGCATCCGGAAGAAAGGCAAAAGGGCATTGGTCAACAATTATTAAAACACTCCATTCCGCACTTTTTCAAACACTTCGATCTACAATACCTGCTGTGCGAACCTTACGCCCACAACCCTGCTCCCAATAAAACTTTGAACAAACTAGGCTTTACATTTATTAAGAAGTATACTACCATACCGGGTACCATTAATTTTGAACAAGAAGTAAATCAGTGGAAACTCACCGCTGAAGAAATGGAACGAATTTGTACCATTTGAAAACCATCATGGGAAACCTTGAAAAAGACAGGATAATCATTCAAAAAGCTAAAGCAAGCGATTCGTTTGCTATCAGTAAAATATTAAGCGCCAATACACTGGACGGCAACACCAATGATTATTCAATTACGCAAAGACAAGTATGGCTCAAATACACTTCTGTTGAAAAAATAAGGGAAAGGATCCTCTCACGACCCACTTTTTGCGCTTTTGGAATGGGCCAAATCCTGGGCACTATCGCCATTGAAAAAAATGAAATCGTTGGATTATATGTAGATCCTTTCTTCCACAAGAAGGGGATTGGAAGCCAATTATTATTGTTTATAGAAAAATTTGCAAAGTCATTGGGTTTAGAGACTGTTTCGCTAACAGCAACTCCCAATTCAGAATCATTTTATGTAAAAAAAGGTTATCAAAAGGTTGGCATGGAAAATATCATTGTCGATAAGGTCATCTTTCCAGAAATGCGCATGATTAAAATGCTTTGAAGCTGTTGCGCCTTTCCTAGATTGCATAAATCGGGTTTTATTTAGGAAGGTATTCAAACATTTATTATAAAAGTATTGTCCCATAAGCGTACCTTTTCCGCGACAAATCTGCAAAATGAAAGCGTTTCGCCTCTTTACAAGAGCAACTTTTTGGTTAAGTATTATTTCCCTGGTTGGAGCTGTCCACGATGCCGGATTTGGGGAAAATGACACCTTTGAGCCATTTATCCAGGTACTCTTTTTATGGACCATTTCCTTTGGTATAGGCTCAACAGTTTTACGATATATCCAAGGTGAAAAAAGACCAGGTAGAGGCGTTATCTTCTTTGATGCCATTAGTATACTCTTCCTCCTGGCGGTATTGCTGATCAATCTAGAATGGATTATTGTCCACCCTTACATGGAGCACAATAATTGGCTCAATCTAGCCATCCTATTGGTGTTTGTGAGGGAGTTCTCTGCTCTCAGGATAGAATTTAAAAGAGCACTCATCAATCCTGCCCAGCTGTTTGTTTTGAGTTTTATGGTGGTCATTGTTTTTGGTGCCTTTTTACTAATGTTACCTAATGCTACCAAGGAAGGAATCGGGTTTCTGGATGCCTTATTTACTTCCACATCCGCTGTTTGTGTGACTGGTCTTATCGTGGTCGATACCGGTACTTATTTCACCCATTTTGGCCAAACCATCATCCTGGTGCTGATTCAAATTGGCGGCTTGGGCATCATGACCTTTGCCTCCTATTTTAGCTACTTCTTTTCCGGGGGCTCCTCCTACGAAAATCACCTCGTCTTAAGTGACATGACTAATGCAGATAAGCTGAGCGAAGTGTTTGTCACTTTAAAAAGAATCATTCAGGTAACCTTTTCCATTGAGTTGGTTGGTGCCTTATTGTTATATTTCAACCTGCCGGAAGCAGCTTTTGCTTCAGAAGCCGAGAGTGGATTTTTTGTAATATTCCATTCTATATCTGCCTTCTGTAATGCCGGATTTAGTACGCTGAGTAATAGCTTGTTTGACGATAGCTTCAAATTCAATTACGGTTTTCAACTCATTATTATTTTCCTTTTTGTTTTTGGTGGTATCGGGTTTCCCATTATGTTTAATGTTTACCAGGTAGTGAAAACCTTTTTTCAAAGGAGATTATTCCCATTTCTTTCAAAGGAAAAACCTTTATATGCTCCCTGGCGGTTAAATCTAAACACACGGATTATTTTGATTACTACCGGTATATTAACCGGGCTAGGTACAATTTTCTTTTTCATCTTTGAATACGATAACACACTTGCTGAACACGATTGGGTTGGAAAAGCCGTCACCGCCCTGTTTGGTGCCACTACCCCCAGAACAGCCGGATTTAATTCAGTGGATATGGCAGCGCTGAAATTTCCAACGCTGATGATGATATTTTTGCTAATGTGGATTGGCGCCTCACCGGGATCAACGGGTGGTGGTATCAAAACCAGTACTTTTGCCATCGGACTTTTGAATTTCATTTCATTGGCACGAGGCAAAACCAAAATTGAAGTTTTCCGCCGCGAAATTGCAGCCATCTCTGTAAGAAGAGCCTTTGCGATTATCAGCTTATCGATGATCGTTATTAGCGCCGGGATTGTAGGCGTAGCCTGGTTTGACCGCGACTTGTCCTTATTAGACGTTGGCTTTGAGTGTTTTTCGGCTTACAGTACCGTTGGTCTTAGCCTCGGTATTACCAGTGCATTAAGCGACGGCAGTAAATGGGTAATTATATTAGTTATGTTTATAGGAAGGGTCAGTATGCTATCGATACTTATAGCGCTGATTCCCAAGGTAAGGCATGAGACCTACCAGTATCCAACAGAAGAAATCTTAATCAATTAATCATGAAATTTATCATATTCGGTTTGGGGAATTTTGGTGCATCCCTTGCTATCAAACTCACCGACCAGGGACACGAGGTAATAGGTATTGACAAAAAACTGGAAAGGGTAAACATCTACAAGGAGCAGGTTTCCCACACCATCTGCATGGATTCTACAGATGAATACACCATGGAAGGCTTGCCACTCAGAGATACTGACATTTTTATCGTAGCAATAGGTGAAGATCAAGGTGCCAGTATCATGACTACAGCTATTTTAAAAAACCTCAAGGCAAAGCGTATTATCGCAAGAGCCATCACTCCTTTGCAGGAAAACGTGCTGCAAGCCATGGGCGTCAGCGAAATAGTCTATCCAGAAAAGGAATCTGCAGAAAGATGGTCCAAGAAGTTATGCTTAAAAAAGGTTATCAACTCTTTTGAAATTAGTGGTGATTTCAGCATCGTCGAAGCAGAAGTACCCGCCAATTTTATTGGTCAAAAACTGGAAGACCTAAATCTGATTCGAAACCATAATGTGGTTATTTTGACGACCATCAAAGAAAAAGCAGAAAAAAACCTTTTGGGCCAGGAAAAATTAACTCGAAAAGTCCAGGGCGTTGCTCGACCGGAAACGATGTTAGAAAAAGGTGATAAAATCGTACTTTACGGAGCCAACCGTGATATCGATAAAGTGCTGGGAATGTAGAGCGGGATGCGGTTTGCGGGACACGAATAGCGAATAGCGAATAGCAAAAATCATACTTCATACCTCATACTTCATACCTCATACTTCATACCTCATACTTCATACCTCTACCATGCTATCAATCATCATCCTTATCGTCGCACTGCAGCATGCATATTTCCTCTATTTTGAAATGTTTGCCTGGACTACCATCGGCGCAAAAATCTTTCGGGGATATGATGCTGCCTTTTTTGAAAAGTCAAAAACCCTGGCTGCCAATCAAGGTTTGTATAATGGATTTTTAGTAGCAGGACTAGTCTGGTCCTTTTTCATCAAGGACCCGGTTTGGCAGGAAAATATTCGGATTTTCTTTTTAGCCTGTGTAGCCGTAGCAGGTATTTATGGTGGGCTGACT
>JAGQWW010000255.1 GCA_020436955.1 Saprospiraceae bacterium
TACCCATTTCCGTATCACCGCGAACAGGAATCAAAAAACCGGATTGCACCATCAATTGCAATAATCCAACAGCTTTCATAAAGATGGACTTTCCTCCGGCATTGGGTCCGCTTACCAATAATATCCGATTGTCATACAATAGGGTAAGGTCAAATGGAATCGTCTTTTTGCCTGCCTGTTTGTTTTTCAACAACAAGAGTGGGTGATAGGCCTGCCAAAGTCCAAAATAAATCTCCTTTCTGATCTTAGGAGCCATTGCCCCCATTTTTAGACCTATCCTTCCCTTAGCCTGTATGACATCCAATCGCACAAGAACCTTCTGATAATCGCGAATAAAGGAACGATATGGCCTCAAAAGGGCACTCAATTCCTTTAAAAGGCGGAAAATCTCTCGTTTTTCCTCCGTTTCAAGGTCAAAAATGTCATTATTGATGTCAATAATTGGCTCGGGCTCCAAAAAGGCAGTTTGGCCTGTAGCTGATTCATCGTGGATGATACCCCTTATTTTTCTTTTGTGTTCGGAAGGTACTGCCAGTACTCTTCGGCCATTTCGAATACTTTCAACACTGTCTGATAACCAGCCTTTGTTTCGGTAGTCTCCAACCAGATTTTTAAACACCTTATCCAACTCTCTCAATTTGGAGGAAATGGATTTTCTGATTTTCTGAAGGAGGGGAGAAGCATCCGGTCTGATTTCTCCATTTTCATCTATCACCAGGTCAATCGCCTTTACCAGGTTTGCATCAAATTCGTAATCACGGACGATATCAAAAAGGTGTGGATATTTTAGTTGGCGTGCCTGGTTGAAGTATCGGTGTACTTCTCCAAAATTTCTTAGGGTACGATTTATCCTTTGTAATCCTTCGATGGGTAACACATAACCTTCGATATCAAGCATATCAAGGTCTTCCGAAATATCTTCAAATGCAGATACAGGTAGGCGGTCATTGGTTTCCATACCTTCCTTTATCTCCTTCGTTTCAGCCAGACTTCGGGTTACGATAGCATGACCGGTTTCCGGAAATATCTTTCGGACCTCCAATTTACCCAAATCACTCAAACACTCTTTTTCCGTGATTGCGAGGACTTTATCAAATTCAAGCCTTTCTAAAACATCTTTAGGCTCAAGTATCATTCTAATTCCTTTTTTGCGAAAATAATCAGATCTACAGGAATAGGAAATAAACTTCCCTACCGGAAAGTTCCAAAGAAGGGCAGTTTTTTTGTTTTGTAGGCAAAAATATAGCCATTAACAATTGAAAATCGTCTCTACCATGTATTTGGTATTGATTTTGATTTTTAGGGCAAGGAGCAAAGAAACTTCGGGAAAATAATACCAAAACTTATGAGAAACTACCTTGTGTGGTTAATTCTTTGCGCCATTACTGTTCCTTTCTTTTCTTGCCAAAAAGATGACCTGTCCCCGGAAGACAAGCTGGTCCATTTTAAAAATCTCAAAGTCGGGCAGATCAGTAAATTCGTCCTTTTTAAAGGTGAAAATTATCAAAGTAATGCCAATTTCAATTTTGAATATGTTGCTGATACGCTGGTAGTTGAAATTGTAGATCAAAAACCGGACGGTTATTTTGTGCGTGAATACCTAACCCCTGGTTCCGTTTCCCTGAATGGACAAAATCATGTCGCTTTTGCTGATACAGATGTATTTTATTACCTGAAAAGGGCTGGCAACCTTATCCACTTAAAGCATGATCATTTCCGATTGCGGTCAAGACTTTTTGTATTTCCCGATGAAGAGACATTTGATATCGAATTGATGAATCCGGTAAGTCCGCAAGTGGAAGTAAAAGGCTGGAAAACGAATTTGCCATACTCTACCAACTACATAACTGCTTATTTACCGAGTCTTGAGTTATTTGGTAATACTTATAATGACCTTTCAGTTATGATTGACAATCGTCCCATGAAATCAAAGGGATCTGGAGTTACTCATATTTATAACGAAAAATATGGTATGGTAAGAGTCAGCCAATATTCTGCCTTAACAGGTCAGGGTTTTGGTTGGGATCTTTTGCCTAATTAAATTTGATTGGTCCTTGCTATCAGCGCATGATCTGCTAAAACCAAGGCGGTCATAGCTTCTACGATGGGAACAGCACGGGGCAGGACACATGGGTCATGCCTACCTTTTCCACTTACAACCACCTCATTTCCGTCTTCGTCAATAGAAGGTTGGTCCATCATAAGAGTTGCAGTAGGTTTGAAGGCAGCTTTGAAATAAATTTCCATACCGTTACTGATACCTCCTTGCACACCACCTGAAAAATTGGTTCGGGTAACCACTTTCCCATCTTTCATGGTGAAAATATCATTGTGTTCTGACCCTTTTAGCCTGGTGCCGGCAAATCCGCTACCTATCTCAAATCCTTTACAAGCATTAATACTCAAGATTGCTTTGCCAAGGTCAGCCGAGAGCTTGTCAAAAACAGGTTCTCCCCATCCCGCAGGCACTTCATTGATGGATGTAGTTACGACACCTCCAATGGAGTCCCCATCCTTCCGAGTTTGGACTATCAAATCTTCCATCTTTTGAGCCAGCGCAGCATCCGGACAACGAACAATATTCGCATCTACCTGATTTGCTGTCCAGTTGCGTTCATCCTTTTCAATGCTTAAGTGGTGAATAGATGAAACGTATGACAGTATTTCGATGCCAAAATGTGCAAGAACCTGCTTGGCAACAGCACCTGCAGCTACTCTGGCAGCCGTTTCTCTAGCGCTCGATCTTCCTCCACCCCGATAATCTCTGATTCCAAATTTGACGTCCCAGGTAAAATCTGCATGGGATGGTCGGAATTGTTTGGCTATATGGTCGTAATCAGTCGATTTTGCATCTTCATTTTCTATCAAAATGGCTATAGGTGTTCCAAGGGTTTTTCCTTCAAAAACCCCCGATAAAATTTTGGCCTGGTCCTTTTCCTTACGTTGAGTTACTATTCGAGATTGGCCCGGACGCCTGCGGTCAAGGTCATATTGGATGATCTCTTCATTTAAAAGTATCCCGGAAGGGCAGCCATCAATGACCACACCGATTGCTTTGCCATGAGACTCACCAAACGTGCTGATTTTGAAAATTTTACCAAATGAACTTCCTGCCATATGTTTGTTGATTAGCCGGCAACCGCAACAGTTTCCCGGTCTTTATTTTCAATTCTTATTTTTTGTAAAAAGGCAATAGTCAATAAAAATGAGATCGCCAGATAGCCTATCATCATTGGACCGGCAAAAGGAAACAACTTTTCAAGACCAAACCAACCACCGGTTTGATAAACCAAAAATAGGCCGATAAGCAATCTGATTGCTTCCGCCACAATTGCAGAACCATGTTTGTCCATGAGCGTCGTAAAACTATAAATGCTTACAACCAAAAATAGGCCATACATCAGTATGAGGCTGAAATCAAACGCTGCGATTTGACTAAACATAAATAACATCATTACCAGCGTCAATGTCATTTGTATCCAACTCCAGGCAAGTAATGGGTTGGAAAGGGTAGGGTTATACTTTTCCTGCGAATAGGGATCTTCTATTACCGTGATTGGATGATTTTCAGCTACGTCTTTGGGACGCCACCCGGTGGGCATAAACCAGATTTTGCATTTATCAGCCCATGATTTTGCTCGCCAGGCATCCTTTACCAACAGCCATATATGCTGAAAATTAATTAAGATGGGATTCCAGGTATTAACCTGTCTTTTTACACCATAAACAGGTGGTAGATCCTCCAATTCAGGTTGAAAAGTGCCAAACAATTTGTCCCAAACAATGAAAATCTGACTGTAGTTTTTATCCAAATATTGCGGATTGATGGCATGATGCACCCTGTGATGAGAAGGAGTGACAATGATATTTTCCAGCCATCCCATTCTGTCTATCAGGCGGGTATGATACCAGAATTGCATAAACAATTGAATAGGAGCAATAATGGCAATCACTTTGGCTGGAACACCCAACAATGCAGCCGGAATCATAAAAATGGCGATAAAGGAGGTGAAATTTGATATCGATTGCCGCAGCGCACAGGAAAGGTTAAACTCCTCAGAGCTATGATGAATGATGTGCCTGTTCCAAAGAATATTTATTTCATGCTCTAATCGATGAATCCAATAACCAGCGAAATCAATTACGATAAAACCGACCAGGTAAACGGCCCAGGTTGCTTTGATTTCAAAAAGGGCGATATGATCCACCAGCCAACTGTAACTGATAATAATGATGGATAGACCTAATACATCTTTAATGGTATTGGTCATTCCAGAACTTAAACTTGAAATGATATCAGGCCCTCGATTGATGGCCATTCCTTTTTTCCAGGCCCAGATGGCTTCAGTTACAATCAATCCAATAAAAAACGGAATAGCATAATTGAGTACCTGTGCATATGATTCCATATTCTCAATTTTTACAATTGTAAAAATACTAAAAGTAAAGCAGGTGGCTAAATGTAGCGAGATAGTCAGTTTTTATGGAATTTTCAAATGCTTTTGGGTCTTGAATCATCAAAACACTTAATTTTGCGCCAAATTTGAAGTCATGGTAAAAATCGGAGATGTTGAATTGGGTGATTTTCCCCTTTTGTTGGCACCCATGGAGGATGTAAGTGATCCACCTTTTAGGGCC
>JAGQWW010000256.1 GCA_020436955.1 Saprospiraceae bacterium
ATCGCAACCGTGTTCTCAGCATGGGTGTATGAATTGCAGTAAGACAATGAAAAGGAGGTCAGGAAACCACTCAAAAGAGTAAGTACGATTCAGGAGAATCGTACCAGCAGTTTTTTAGTTTCGCATCACGCATCACGCATCACGCATCACGCATCACGCATCCCGCATTCCTCGCTCCGCCTACTTCAACAACAAGTCCATATCAATATTATTCTTGATAAGGTCGATGGCGCGTTGAGCTTTCCAGGGCGTTCGTGTGTTGATTTTTACTTCGATGCGGTTGATTTTTACCATTGAGCCCAGGGTGTCAAGGGCGGTAGAAACCACCGGGATTTTGTTTTGTCGGATGTAGTCACCACACACCGGGTCTGTATCAATACTAAATTCATGGCGACCATCTCCGGTAATGATGATGCCTGAGAGAGGAGAAGTTTCCAATCCTTTAGTTTCTTCAAATTCCTTTACCTTTTTCACAGCTTTGGGCAGCCTTTTCATACTTACCACCAAAAGCAAATTAGCATCTCCGGTAAACTCAGTATCATCATTATCAATTAAGGATCCGGCTACATATTCTTCCACCATGTTGTCCATCTGGTCGTAATTGGCAATCACATAACCGTTTACTGCACGGTTGATGGTTTCCATGATAGGATTTGATAAACTCTTGTCAAAAGGAAGGACTCCTAATAATGGCAGATTGTGCATCTTCAACCATTTGCCTACATAGTCCTTAACCTTGTCCATTTTGTCAGGCAATACTTTATTGACGATTACCCCAATAATAGGTACTTCCTTTTCCCGAAACAGCGCTGCACTGCGGTTCAATTCATCGATGGTGCTTCCTATTCCACCTTCTACCACCATGATTACACCGGCACCTACAATCTTTGCAACCTCAGCATTAGACAATTCTACAACGCTACCTACACCGGGATGACCGGTACCTTCATACACAACCACTTCATGTTGCTTGGTGAGGGCATCTGCTGCCTTATAAATTCTTTCCCGATAATTAAACTCATCAGGATTGTCAAGGTAGGCACTGGTTGCACCTGAACCTAGAATCACCGGGCTATGCAAGCCGGCATCCAGTTAAAATCCCATTACTTTTGAAAAGAGTAAGGCATCTTTGTCTACTTGTAAATCTCCCAGATCGACAAATTTTTGGCCTACAGGCTTGGAGTAACCTACATTTACGCCCGATTGTTGGATAGCTGCGGTAAGGCCCAGTGTGGAGGTGGTTTTACCCACATGTTGACTGGTAGCAGCAACATATATCTTCTTATACATAATTCTTCAGATGGTTAATTTGGCAGATTTTAAAGGTAAGCTTTTGGACCTTAATCTTGAAAATCTTTTTCAAAATCATCCACTTTTAATCTGCCCTCAATAGCTCGAATTTTGGATCGGGTAAAATCCTGATTGGATTCAAAGCCATACCCGTACAAGATTTCTCCCGGTCTTCGTACTACCACAAATTTATTGGTATAAACCTTTTCTTTTTTCTCGTCCCAGGTGAGTTCACTAGTTTCCAATTGTTCCTTTGTACTACTCTTCCAAACCACACTATCTCTTACAATAATAATTCCCTGCTGTTGGTAGCGTTCTCCATATTTGGCGGTCAGCCAACTGGTCACCTTTTTATCCATATCATAAAAATCCACCTTCAGCCCATTAGGAAATTCTTCTTTAGGATTGGTTTTGTCTGTATAACGCTTCATGACTGGCGCCACCACCTTTACCCTGGTTACAGCAGAGTCGCTGTATAGGATTTCAACCGTTTTGGCAATTTCAACTTCTATTTCATCTTTTGAAAAAAGACGATTGATCTCATCCAAATCATTTTCACATCCCAATGCAGATAGCAGGATCGTGCTGATAATTCCCAATCCAAATATAGCCTTCTTCAATCCTTCCTATTTTACAAGTGTGATATCGCCTTCGTAGGGCAAAATTACGCCATCAATGAATTCAACCTCAGCAAAGTAGGCAAAGACATTACTATCCATCCTTTTTCCTTTAAAGGTTCCATCCCAGCCTAGTGTCTCAGAATTTGGTGGAAAATCTGTTCCTTCAAATACTAGGTCGCCCCATCTGTCAAAGACTAATAATCGTTTGATATTCCTGGCTTGTGGACCGGTATAAATGGTGAAATAATCATTGATACCATCTCCATTTGGAGAAAAACCGGAAGGAATATAAACAGGTCTCACCACCTCAACAAACACAGTCAAACTGTCAATAGCTCTACAACCTACCTGGTTGGTCGCTTCAATAGTATAAGTCGTGGTAACCACTGGAAAAGCATTAGGATTCAAACAGTCAGTGCAGCTCAAGGTCGGATCCATTACCCACATAAAATCGTAGGGAGGATTGCCAAAGACAGTCGCAAATAGATTAGTCTGGGTTCCCAGGTCAATCGTCTGATCGGGTCCTGCTTCCACTTCAAATGGCGGTGCAGGATCAATGGTCAGCTGAGCTGAATCTTTACAACCTTTAATGTCCTGAATAAATACTTCGTAATCTCCCGGATTTAATCCATTGTATTGAGTGATAGGGAAAAAGTCTTCGCCATTGGTGCTAAATAAATAGCCAGGATTACCACCGCTTCCTTCAACGGCAAAACTTCCGGATGCAATATCAGGACACAAAGGATCCGTTACATCCAAAACATCCAGTTGCAAGTCGTTGGCAGGGTCACAGCAAGGCTCAATAAACAATTCTCGGATTTCGGTCTTTTTACAACCTGCACTGGTGGTGATCTGAAGCACGATATTTTTTGGACCAAAGGAAGTATACACTACTTCATGTGGACCGGCAGTTGTTTCCAATCTAGGGTTAGCACCGTTTCCAAAATTCCAGTTAAACTCAGTGATGATACCAATACCCGGAGTTGAATTATCCACAAAAGTGATACTATCAATATCACATTGATTATCCAATTCAGGGTCAATTTCAAAATCAATATCCGGGCCTACAAAAGTACCGGTTCCGCCAAAAGACAATTCAAATCCATCTCCGGAACTACTAAAGTTCATCACCACCAGGGCGTAAGCCTTGCCTGCTTCCATATCCAATGGTTTGATGAAGTTATTATCGCCCGCGTCACAACCACAATTTTCGTGGTCATCAGCTTCACCTGCCCTTAATCCTGTCACGCCATGACAGCGAATCCATTCTGAGAGTGGTAAATTTCCAACTGCACCTGAAGCCATACACAGCAAGGGTATTTTGTCGGTACAGTCCTCGGGACCATTTGGAAGTTCATAAAGCCAAAAATCAATATCATCTACCGGATTCAACGGTGTCAAGGTTAAGGTAAGTGTTCCGGCATCTTTACAAATCCATTTATACCAGGCAGACTGGTCCTCTGTATAAACACAATTTGCATTTTCATCACAAGGTGGACCGTCCACTTCTGTGGGGTCACTCCCCGGAGTGCTCAAGAAAGGAGCAATAATAGGTGATTTGTCACACAACAAAACACCCGGCTCACAATCTGAAACCGGTGAAGGGATATCGTCGAAACTCGTGAAACACAATTGAAAAGTCCCGGTATTGCCACCACGAGCATCTACCCGAATAAAATAGGTCTCCCCAACATTTACATTGGCAGCGATATTGGCCAAGCTACCATTATTGTTGTCCTGGTCGCAGGCTAGTTCTGTTAAATTGCCGCAGGTTCCCTGGTATAGCGAAACAGCAGGATTACTCAAAGTTCCTCCGGTGAAAAACGCGGTATTCCCAACCACGCGGATATTTACCTGGGTACGTGTGGCAGTAAAAACAAACCAAACGTCGTGACTTTGCGAGCCTGTAAAACAAGAAGGAAAAGGAACAGTAGAAGCGGTAGCACCTACATTGGTAAAGGCACCTATATCCGTACAGCCGTTGAGGTTATTAAGGATGAAAGCTCCCAGACAATTGTCATTAGGCACCTGTGCAAAAGCAGTTGTTGCCCACATTAAGACAGGAACCATCACCAATCTTGTAAATGTTTTCATAAATACATTTTTTCAAAGTTAGGCCTATTATTTCAAACCCTTAGAATTCGGCCTGGTTCTTAAGAACAATTTAAAAATCTATGCTTTTAAAAGAAAGTGTCAAAAACCAACGATTGGTTGTAGCAGAATGTTGATATTTCGCTTTCTTTTAATGGCCAAAATTAGCCAAAAGGCAATCAGTTAAAAAAAGTTACATTTGTTCGATTCCGAAATCAAGACAAATATGTTTACCCTACCCAATCTTATCACGCTTTTAAACTTGTTTTTTGGTTGTCTGGCTGCCATTAGTATTCTAAACGGCGCCTACTACCTGGGTATTATATTCAGTCTGGCTGGCGGATTGGCAGATTTTCTGGATGGAATGGTGGCGAGATTGCTCAATGTCCAATCCAACATCGGCAAAGAACTGGACTCATTGGCAGACATGGTTTCTTTTGGATTTGTGCCAGGCATTATTTTTTACAAATTAATTTCCCTGAATCTGCCCTGGCCCGGTCTTTCTGTCATCAATTGGTATGCAGTTCCTGCTTTTTTAATAACCATGTTTTCTGCCCTTCGACTGGCAAAATTCAATTTGGACAATCGTCAGACCGAAAGCTTCATTGGAATGCCGACACCGGCAGCGACAGTTT
>JAGQWW010000257.1 GCA_020436955.1 Saprospiraceae bacterium
AGCAGGAAATTTTATCCATACAAGTGTGTAGTATTTAATTTAAGTTACATATGGCGGTTCTTTACTAAAAAGATGCCAACAAATTAATTTCACACATGATGTTCATCAATAATCTATAATAATTGTAAAATAGGCAGATAATTAATATAGAATTTATTGATATGTTAAATTGTTTTAAAATGGTTATGAACCAATTAATTGGGGTGATTAAGCTGATTTGGATGTTATGCTAGCAACAGGTTTGGCGTCAACAAAAAAAAATATACTTTTTTTTTATAAAAATGGAAACAGCTTCGAAAGATGGAATAGAAATGTTTGGATTACCTTCTAAAAAGGGGTTAAAACTATGGTTTCGATTTTTTCCATAATGAAAATCCAATCCCCGCGCTTAAAAATCCGGCTATTGCAACCAAAGAAGACCATTCGGGTAATTGGATCTGGTGAGAGAAGATCATTTTTAATCCAACAAAGGCTAGGATAAAAACAAGGCTGTATTTGATGTAATAAAATTTGTCCAAAATAGACGCCAGGACAAAGTATAAGGACCGGAGCCCAAGGATGGCAAAAATATTAGAAGTAAAAACGAGGAATGGGTCAGTAGTAATTGCAAAGATGGCCGGTATGGAATCGACAGCAAACATTACATCAGTTGTCTCGACTACAATCAAAGCTATGAAAAGCGGAGTTGCAAAAGTTTTTCCCAGTTTCTTAATGAAGAAATGTTCGCCATAAAATCCTCGAACAACCGGGAAAAATCGCTTTACAAAGTTTACCACCGGATTTTTATCGGGGTGAATTTCTTCATCACCTGAAAAAGCCATACGGTAAGCTGTGAAAAGCAGGATGCCTCCAAAAACATAAATTATCCAGTCAAACTGTTTTATCAGGATAGCACCGGCCGCAATCATGAATCCTCTGAAGAGTAAGGCCCCAATAATCCCCCAAAACAAAACCCTGTGTTGGTATTGGTTGGGGATTTTGAAATAGCCAAAAATGAGAGCGATAACAAAAATATTGTCAAGGCTCAGCGATTGTTCGACCAGATAACCCGTCAAATAATTGAGCAGGGCAGCTTTCCCTCCAAGATCTTCTCCGATTTCAAGCCCTATGCCCCAAATGTGATATTCGTAGGCGAAGTAGACAAAAACGCCAAAAAGTAATGACATGGTAACCCAAACGGTAGTCCAACCGAGGGCTTCTTTGGTGGTAATGGCATGAGCTTCTTTGTTGAAAACTCCCAAGTCCAATGCAAGGAAAAAAATTACAAGCAGCAAAAAACCACCCCAAACTAACATATTACGGTTTTGAATTACTCCCGGCTAATAAGACGTTCTTTATTTAAAAAGTAACGTCATGATTAGCCAACTACAATGTTGATCATTCTGCCCGGTACTACAATCACTTTTCGGACGGTCACACCTTCCAACCATTTTTGTGTGTCTTCTGACTCTAAAGCTGCCTTTTCAAGGGTAGCTTTGTCAGCATCAGCCGGAAGTTGTAAAAAAGCTCTTGTCTTACCGTTAAATGCAATTGGGTATTTGATGCTATCTTCCTTAAGGTAATCCTCATTCAAAACCGGATAAACGGCTTTATGAACAGATTCTTTATAGCCAAGTTTTTCCCAAATCTCTTCTGTAACAAACGGGGCAAATGGAGCCAATAAAACAATAAACTGTTCCAATACCTGCCTGTTGTTGCACCCACCTGCCTTAAAATCATTAACGGCTTTCATAAAGTGACTCACACAAGTATTGAAAGAGAACCTTTCAATATCATCTTCCACACGCTTAATGGCATTGTGTAATATCTTAAGTTCTTCTTTGGTAGGCTGTTCATCAGAAACGGTGAAATTTCCGTTTTCGTCGTAAAAAAGTGCCCATAACTTTCTTAAAAAGTTATGAACCCCGCTAATGCCTTGTGTATCCCAGGGTTTGGATTGCTCGATTGGGCCAAGGAACATTTCGTACATGCGGAAGGTGTCGGCTCCATATTCAGCTACTACTTCATCTGGATTAATGACGTTGTATTTGGACTTGGACATCTTACCAACTTCAGAATGGGTAACCAAACCGAAGTCTCCATTTACTTTTTCAGCTATCAATTCTGAGCCGCGGTACATTCCTTTTCCGCATTCAAAAATGGCATTTTTGTATTCAGGTCTCCACTCAATAAACTTTTTCAAGCCTTTCACATCTATCCAGGAATTCTGACTACCATAATCCCTTACAAAATCTACATGGACCGGAATTTGGACCGCATCTTCCATGTGTTTTTCTTTCACGATTCGGGAACAAACAAAATGGCTTGCGCCATCGGTTTTTTCCTTCAACATATACATATTCTCAATCACACCCTGGATCATACCCTGGTTGATAAGCTTTTTAAATGGTTCGTTGGTAGGAACCAATCCTTTGTCGTACAAGAATTTGTGCCAAAATCTGGAATACAATAAATGCCCAACTGCGTGTTCGGTACCTCCGACATACAAGTCAACATCTTTCCAGTAATGCAACGCTTCCTGGCTGGCAAAGGCATTGTCATTATGTGGATCCATATATCGCAAGAAATACCAGGATGAACCGGCAAATCCGGGCATGGTATCCGTCTCGCGTGTGAAACCATTAGGTAAATTAACCCAATCTGTAGCACGTGCCAATGGAGATTTTGCACCTGAAGCAGGTTTGAAATCATCCAATTCAGGTAATTCCAATGGCAGGTCTTCCAATTTCATTGGATGGGCAATGCCTTCTTTATCATAGGTGATAGGGAAGGGCTCTCCCCAGTATCTTTGTCTGCTATAGATTGCATCACGCAACTTATAATTGACTTTTTTGGTGCCGATGCCCTGTGCCTCAATCCTTTTTGTAATCTCTTTGATGGCATCCAACACTTCCATACCATCCAGGAATTCAGAGTTGATCATTTTACCAACCTTATCTTCCATGGTAGCACCCGGATAATCAGATTTATCTACAATTGGAATAATTTCCAATCCAAATTTTTCTGCAAATCGGTGGTCCCTTTCATCGTCAGCCGGTACAGCCATGATGGCACCGGTACCATAATCTTTCAAAACATATTCTGAAATCCAAACGGGGATCTTCTTACCGGTAAATGGATTAACAGCATAAGCTCCTGTAAAGGCACCGGAAACTTCCTTCACCTCAGACATTCGCTCTCTTTCAGACCTTGATTTAACCCATTCCTGATAGGATTCTACCGCAGCTTTTTGTTCTGCAGTGGTAATTTCTGCGACCCAACTGTGTTCAGGTGCTACTACCATAAAAGTGGCACCAAAGATGGTGTCAGGGCGTGTAGTATAAATTTCTATGTTACGGTCATGTCCATCCAGATCGAAGAACAACTGTGCGCCTTCTGACCTGCCAATCCAGTTGGATTGCATTTTTTTCATGGCATCTGACCAGTCCAATTCGTCCAGATCGTTTAATAACCTTTCTGCATATGCTGTGATGCGCAAACTCCATTGCAACATAGGCTTGCGTTCAACTGGATAACCCCCTCGTTCACTAACCCCATCTCTAACCTCGTCGTTGGCTAAAACGGTACCCAGGGCCTCACACCAGTTAACATAGGTTACTTTGCGATAAGCAAGACGGTAGTTCATTAAAATCTCCTCTTGCTCTTTGGTAGACATTGCCTTCCATTCCTCAGCAGTGAAGGCATCTTCCTGGGAGGTAGCAGCATTTAATTTTGCATTGCCTTCTGCCGCAAAAATATCATTCAATTCAGCAACAGGTCTTGCTTTTTGCGTGTCGTTACAGAAGTAGTGTTCAAACAACTGTACAAATATCCATTGTGTCCACTTGAAATATTTTGGATCAGAAGTTCTCACCTCACGCGACCAGTCATAGCTAAACCCGATGTTATCCAATTGCGAACGATATCGGGCAATATTTTTATCAGTAGAAACAGCAGGATGTACTCCGGTTTCGATGGCATATTGTTCTGCAGGCAAACCAAAGGCATCGTATCCCATTGGATGCAACACATTAAAACCTTTCAGTCTTTTGTATCGGGAATAAATATCAGAGGCAATATATCCTAACGGATGCCCAACATGTAAACCTGCTCCTGAAGGATAAGGGAACATGTCCAATACATAAAATTTAGGCTTATCACTCTGATTGTCAATCTTATACAAATGGGATGCTTCCCATTGTTTTTTCCACCTTGCTTCAATTTCGCCCGGTCTGTAATCCATTGTAAATACTATTTTAAAAAAAGGTATTTGTATTAACCTGTTTCTAATGAAAGAAGTTTCATGAAATAAGGCGCGAAATTAGGGAATTTTGCCTAATGTTTTGGTCTTTAGTGGGCTTTTGGCTATTGGCCATTTGCTTTTAGCTATTAGCTTTTCGTAAATCGTAAGTAGTACATCGTAAATTTTTCCATCTTCCTTCTTCCAACTTTATTCATCACTCCTGGATTCGGTCACCCCCCTTCCCCCCCTCAAGGGGGGCTATAATTCTTTAACCTTAAATCGTAAACCCTTAATTCGTAAATATCTTTCATCCTTCATCCTTCATCCTCCATCTTAACTCATGTACTCCTACGGTCTTTGGTCTTTGGTCTTTGGTCTTTGGTTTGCTATTGGCTA
>JAGQWW010000258.1 GCA_020436955.1 Saprospiraceae bacterium
ACACTTTGAATGATGGGCAGGTCATATTCGCTGGTCAAGGAATCCAATCCATTCATTTGGTACTTTTCAATACCGTAGAGAATGACGTTAGGACGCTTTCCAACATCCATATCAGCAACATTATTCAGTAGTAAACCCTGTATAATAAAAAGGGTAGTCAAAATGGAAGTCCCCAATCCTATCGACACCAATAAAGTTTGGGTCTGGTTATTCGGTCTGAATAAGTTGGCAAGCCCTTGCCTTAAAACAAAGCTCCAGCTTCGTGGGAAGAATTTTTTCACACCCCAAATAATTAACTTCGAGGTCGCATACAAAAGCAGGAAGGCAACAATGAGTCCTCCGGTAAACGCAAGCGCCGTTAATGGCTCACTGGTGAGCCTCCACAAAAACAGGTATACAAATGCTATGATGGCAAAATTGATTACCCAGGTAAGTACATCCACACCTTGGGCATCCCCTTCATAATTGGTCCGAAGGGTCCTTAGTGGACTGATTCTGCGGACACCCACCAAAGGTAGCAAGGCAAATAAGGTGGTAATGATCATTCCAATAGTGAGGCCTTCGGTAATGGCTCGCCAGGAAATATCGGTAGTGACTTCAAAAGGAAGTAAATCACTGAGCACAATAGGTATCAACAGTTGAATAGCTGAACCCAAAATAGCTCCTGCCATAACCCCCAAGGCTCCCAAAGCGAAAATTTGTAAAAAATAGATGGTAAATGCCTGGCTACCTTTCATACCCAGGCAACGGAATATGGCGATGGAATTAATTTTTGTTTTTACATAGATAAAAACACTGCTGGCCACGCCAATACAACCAAGCAAAAGCGACACCAGGGCCACTAAGTTTAAAAAGTAGTTGAGATTGGCAAATGCTTCACTCAGTTCTTCCTTTTGTTCTGTTAAGGTGGTAGTTCTTACACTGGAATTTCGAAAGGCCTCCTTACGGGCACCATCCCAATCATTGATGGCAAAATCTTCAGGTAATTTCCAATAAAAATTATAATCGACAAGGCTACCGGGTTGGATGAGTCCGGTACTATCCAAAGAAGAATTATTAATAAAAACGCTGGGGGCGAAAATAGCAGCTGCACCGGTACTCCCTACCGCACTAATCAATTTACCTACTATTGGAAAGGTTTCATTGCCAAGACGAATACTGTCTCCAACGGCCAAACTGTAATTGGCCATCATCCCTTCATCTACTACTGCACCTTCTCCTTTTTTAAAGGTTTCTGCTGCAGCAGCCGGTTCTGTCACCATCTTCCCATAAAATGGAAATCCTCCTTCCACTGCCTTTACCCTTACAAACTGGGTTGCCTCTGTTTTTGGCAAAAAGGCCATAGAGAATAACTCTACCTTTTTTGCTTTTTCTCCCGGAAGGGAATCCAACATGGATTGGACTTCGTCATTAGGAGGGTTATTGCCCGAAACCACATAGTCGGCACCAAGGATGGACAGTGCTTGTTCATCTACATCTTCTACCAAATTGTAATTGAAGGAATTGATAGCTACGAGGGCCGCAATACCCAATATAATCGACGACATAAACAGGGCCAGTTTACCTCTGTTGCGGTGACTGTCTCGAAGGGCTGTCTTTGCTAAGAAACTAAACTGACTCATTATGCTGTGTGCTGGTTTTTCGTGTCTGAAATAATATGGCCTCCCTTCAATCGAATGATGCGGCCGGTTTTTGCTGCCAATTCATTGTCGTGCGTTACGATAACAAGCGTTGTTCCGTTTTCGCGATTCAATTCAAACAGCAAATCTTCAATACTGCCACTGGTATCATCATCAAGATTCCCGGTAGGTTCGTCTGCAAAAAGCAATTTGGGTGCATTGCTAAAAGCCCTGGCCAGCGAAACCCGCTGCTGCTCACCACCTGAAAGCTGGCTGGGGTAATGGTCGAATCGGTCACCAAGCCCTACACGATCCAATAACCGTTTAGCTTCTTTTGCAGGATGCGCTTTTCCATTCAGCTCCAAAGGAATCATTACATTTTCCAGGGCAGTAAGCGTGGGCACCAATTGAAAATTTTGAAAAATGAATCCTACATAATCGTTGCGCAACGCAGCCCGTTCATCTTCAGAAAGAGCAGGAAGGGATTTTCCGTACAATTGAACGGTACCTTCCGAAGGGGTATCCAATCCGGCGCACAATCCTAATAAAGTAGTCTTACCACTACCGGACGATCCGACAATCGCGATACTTTCCCCTTGTCCGATGGAAAAGCTTACATCTTTTAAAACTGTCAGTTCTTTCGAACCGGATTTATAGGTCTTTGTTAAATTTTCAACAGATAGTACTTCCTGCATCTTCAATTTTGGTTACTCTTGTGAAGGAATTTGCTAAACTAAATAATCCAAACAGGGAAAGGTTGTT
This sequence comes from Saprospiraceae bacterium, assembly GCA_020436955.1. Lineage (GTDB taxonomy): Bacteria > Bacteroidota > Bacteroidia > Chitinophagales > Saprospiraceae > JAGQWW01. The sequence goes on from JAGQWW010000258.1 coordinate 2,382, forward strand.
CAAACTGCCCTGTTATGTACCAAACTCATGTTTTAATAGATAAACCCATCGTATGTTTCGTTTTAGCCCATTTTTAAAAATTGCATTTGCAGCCGGCGCATTTTTATTACTTCAAAGCTGTGGAGATGAAGCTGCAAAAAATGATACACCCCAAACTTCGTCCAATCAGGAGGAAGCAACAGTAAATACTAATTCCAAAGAAAGAACCATTTTATTTTTTGGAAATAGTCTGACTGCCGGATTAGGGCTTCCAGACGATCAGACCTTTACTTATATCATCGACCAAAGACTGGACAGCCTGGGAGTACCCTACACTGTCGTAAATGCAGGACTAAGTGGAGAAACCTCTGCCGGAGGGTTGGGTCGTGTAGATTGGGTACTGCAGCAACCGGTAGATATTTTTGTATTGGAATTAGGTGCTAATGACGCTTTGCGTGGAATTGAATTGAATTCAACCCGCGAAAATTTGCGTGGAATACTACAAAAGGTCAAAGAAAAATACCCTGATGCAGATTTGATTGTTGCGGGCATGCTCGCTCCACCTAACATGGGGGCTGCCTATTCAGAAGAATTTAAGTCTATTTATCCAGCCCTGGCAAAAGAATTTAATGCCGGATTGATCCCATTTTTATTGGACGGCGTAGGAGGCATTCCGGAAATGAATCAGCAGGATGGAATTCATCCAAATGCAGCAGGAGAAAAAATTGTTGTGGAAAATATTTGGCCGGTTTTGGAGGAGTATCTTTAAAATTTGACCAAACTTTTACATCAAAGTGAACTTTTTATCACTAAGTCAGGTCTATTTATCTAAAAATACACACCCTTTAACGGCCTTTGATGCATCTTGCGGCCGAATTAATTATCACCAACCTGACCTGTATGAAAAGTTTAATCACCCTATTATTAGTAGGCCTATCTTTTGTAGGCTTCTCCCAAAATGCCAGTATTAAAGGACAATTGCAAGACGCGGATGGAGCTGCCATCACTTTTGCCAATGTTGTATTGTACAATACAGTTGACAGCAATATTGTAAAGGTAGAAACCACTGACGAGTCAGGTCTTTTTAGAATGATGGCCTTACCTACCGGTAAATTTTACTTAAAAGCATCTTACGTTGGACTTAGCGATTTGACTAAATCTGACATCAACCTAAGCGAAGACACTGAAATGGATTTAGGTGTTTTGGCATTTAAGCCTGCATCAGTTGAACTTGCAGAAGCAACTGTTACTGCAAGCCGTGCGATGGTTGAGATTAAGCCTGACCGCACCGTTTTCAATGTAGAAGGAACCATCAATAGCGTTGGCGATGATGGTTTGTCCCTTTTGCGTAAAGCACCGGGTGTTACCGTTGACAATAACGATAACGTGAGTGTATTGGGTCGTTCCGGCGTGTTGATTTATGTTGACGGTAAAAGGCTTCCACTTTCCGGCAGTGACCTTAGTAATTACCTTCAAAACTTAACAGCGGACCAAATTGACCGTATAGATATCATCACCAATCCTGGCGCTAAATATGAAGCGGAAGGAAATGCAGGTATCATCGATATCCGGTTGAAAAGAGACAAAAGATTTGGAGCCAATGGATCTTTAAATGCTACCTACAGCCAGGGAAAATACCACAGAGCAAATATTTCAGGCAGTGGCAATTACCGCAACAAGGTGATGAATGTATTTGGAAACCTGGGTTATGCAGATGGTGCCGGATTCAACAAAATGGTATTTGACAGTTACCAGAATGGATTGCGTTTAGATGAAATAAACAACCATAATAATGAGTGGAACAATGCCTGGTTCCAATTAGGTACAGACTTTTTCCTGGGTGATCACCACACCGTTGGATTCCTGGTTTCCGGCAATCGCAATATGAGAATGGGTGAGTCCTATAACCGCATTGCTATCTCCCAAATTGATGACATCGCCAACATCGACAGTATCCTTGTGGCAACGAATGATTCTGAAAACTCAATGGATCAAGCGACTTATAATGTGAATTATCGCTACGATAATGGCAAAGGACGCATCCTAAACGTGGATTTGGATTATGGTGATTTTAACAACGATAGCGAACGGTACCAGCCCAACCTTTACTACGATGCAAATGAGCAGGTAGTCCTTACAGAAATCATCAATGCTTTTAGCACTCCTTCAAATATTGATATCTCTACCTTTAAAGTGGATTTTGAAGAAAAGTTATGGGGAGGAACCCTCGGACTGGGTACCAAG
>JAGQWW010000025.1 GCA_020436955.1 Saprospiraceae bacterium
GTGCTCAATGGATCTGCTAAAAACCTGGACAATTACTACCCCTTTTTCAAAAAGGCGCAAAGCCAGATGGGTAGCTACTTTCCCGGAACCGATAATGCAAACTCTCATGGCTGGGTTTTGGACAAAGGTAAGTTCTTAAAAATAGATTTCCTGCGCCAGCCGATAGGTATTCGCGTGGGCTTCTATAATGGTGGCAATCTTTTCCGAATAGCCACCACCCATGCTTATTGCAACAGGTATTTGATTCTTTTTACAGGTTTCCAATACAAACTTGTCACGCTCCCTGCATCCTGCCAGTGAGCAACTTAATCTTCCCAGTTTATCAGACTCCAATATATCAACACCAGCATTATAAAATATAAAATCCGGTTCTACCTCATCTAATAATCGTGGCAAGTTAGCTCGAAGTGTTTCCAAATACGATTCATCACCAGTTTTATCAGGCAATCCTATATCAAGGTTGGATATTTCCTTTCGAAGCGGATAATTCTTTTCCCCATGCATACTAAAGGTAAAGACCTGAGGATTGTCTTTGAAAATCTGAGCCGTTCCATTGCCCTGATGAACATCCAGATCCACTACCAAAATCTTTTTGGCCAACTTGTTTTTCAAAAGGTAATTTCCGGCAATCCCAACATCATTCAAAAGGCAAAATCCTTCTCCCCTGTTGGTAAAAGAATGGTGTGTTCCGCCTGCAATATTGAGAGAGACACCATCTTGGATTGCAAACTTTGCACAGTCTATAGTACCTTGGGCAATATGCCTGCCTCTTTGCACCAATTGCTCAGACATAGGAAAACCAATAGCACGGATCTCCTTTCTGCTAAGGTTCTGAAATTTAAGATTATCCCAATATTCTTTGTCATGCGTCCATAGGATTACAGACTCATCAATAGGCGCGGGTTGGAAAAAATTTTCGTTTGTCACGGTACCTTCATACAACAATTGCTCAGGCAGCAATTCGTATTTTTCCATAGGAAACCTATGCCCTTCCGGTAGTTGGTATTTATACACAGGGGACCAGGCAATCTTCAGCATGCTCTACTGATTTGCGATGGAAATCAACTCACTTAAAATCATAGCCGTTGCACCCCAAACCACCCTGCCCTGCACATCAAAATAGGGCACCGAACGCATGGTTATGTGTTGGCTAACCTGCATATCCATGGTTTTTCTGGCACTTTGGTGAAGAAACTCATCGAAAGGAATTTCTAATATTGATTTGACTTCAGAAAGTTGAGGTACAAAATCCGGACGATAGTCCATAAACCCTACGAAAGGGAATACTTTAAAATTACTAACCGGGATATACAACTCAGTCAGGCTACCTATCAATTCAACATCATTACTTTTTACTCCTACTTCTTCTTCAGCCTCACGTAATGCGGTTTCATCATGGCCTGCATCAGTTGGCTCTGTTTTGCCACCCGGAAGGGAAATTTGGCCTCCGTGCCGATCATTTTTTTTGGTTTGACGCTCTATCAAGACCAAATGATTTTGACCTTCCTTCGGATAGAAAAGCGCTAAAACAGATGCAGTTGAAGCTGTGTCCGGCGCCTCCATGTAATGCTTTCGGACAGAAGGAGCCATGTGAAGCTGAGCATCTCTACCCGGCAATCCTTTCTTAATTTTCCTTTCCAAATCATTTACAAACTGCAGCATCTATTGGTCGTTTGTGAAATTAACAGCCACTTTTTAAAAAGGTTTTTTAAAAGAAAAGCCCTGGCATCTTAACATGTCAGGGCTCATCAGCGATATATAGAAAAAACTTTTTCTAGGACGTTGCCGGAACATCTTTGTTCGACTCCTGGATATAACGTTCAAGGGCCATGGTCATTGATGGTGCTTCCGGAATTGGTGCTTTAATATTAGCTACCAGATTATGCTCTTCCACTGCTGCAAGGGTACTTTTCCCAAAAACGGCAATACGAGTTTCATTTTGCTTGAAATCAGGGAAGTTTTCATACAAAGAAGAGATCCCCAAAGGACTGAAAAACACCAATACATCGTAAGTGATGTCTTTCAAATCTGAAAGGTCGCTACTTACAGTACGATATATAAGGGCCTCTTGCCAGTTGAAATCATTTTCTTCAAGAAAAGAGGAAACCTCTTTTGCACCAAGGTTAGAACAAGGTAGAAGGAAGTTTTCCTTTTCCTTGTGCTTCATCAAATAAGGGCGCAGGTCCAATATGGTGCGCTTACCTGAAAAAACTTTACGTTTACGGTAGACGATGAATTTCTGCAAATAATTGGAAATAGCTTCTGACAAGCAGAAGTATTTCGTCTCAGCGGACATTTTTACCCGCATTTCATCGCAAAGAGCAAAGAAATGATCAATTGCATTGCGGCTGGTAAAAATTACTGCAGAATACTCATCAGGACGAATCCTTTGCTTACGAAACTCTTTGGCTGTAAGGGGTTCAACCTGGATGAATTGCCTCCAATCAATCTTCAGTCCGTATTTTTTTTCAAGGTCGTAGTATGGAGAACGTTCCGGCTTTGGTTGTGAAACCAAAATAGTACGCACGGGTTTTAATTTTTCTCCGGTCTCATTACCTTTAGATGCCATTCAACCTTCAATTTTATTTTCAATGTTCATTGGCGCCGCTGGCTAACATGATCATCTTTATGAGGACCAGAACAGGCGCGATTTCGACGGCGCAAAGATACAACAAAAAGTGTAACTTGTGAAAAGCAAGATATCTGCTCGCCGCAAATAAACTTCTTAACTGCCTAAACAGGTATATTAATGCCAGTATCCCCAGACCAATATAAATGGATACAACTACCACTTCAGTAGGGGCATATGCAATAATCACATTAAAGGGTATCAATACCAGACCAAGCATAATGTTAAAAACCATTATGGTAAAGCTATACACCCTTATCTCCTTTTCAATAGGGAACAACCAAGCTAAAAATCCCAGGAAAATATGTTTAGCAATGAAAACACCTGCCACCATTCCGATACTTGCAAACAGATTTTTCCAAGGTGAAGTATAAGGTAACGAATGATAGTGATCCAAGAGGAGATATAGGAAAATCCCCATGATTACAAAGGTTAATATGTATAGCATCTGGAATGGAAAAGAAGCAATTGGACCTTGCTCTCTGTGAAGTTGATTCAGCAAATTGTCATTGAGGAAAGCATGGTAAACTTTTCCAATAAACTCCCTTAATAGCGTCATGAAAATAGCCGCTAAAACCAACATACCCACTATAAGCGTAAATAAAAAAGTCCCTTTTGACCCAGCGTTTTCCACAGGAACACTTATCTCCTTTGGCTTTTTAAAAATCGGAGTTTCTGTTGACCGCTTATCCTCTTCTTTTTTAGCCTTTTTACCAATTATGTCAAAAGGATTACCTGATGGCACATTTTCTTCGACGATTGTATCCTGCTGCTCTGTTAGCCGTGGAGTTAAATCAAAAGGATTACCTGACTGTGCAAACACCATTGTTTGCAACAGCAAATACAATCCAACCAGCATCCAGCGTAACTCCATCTTCGGCAATTGTCGCGCAAAGTTAAAACAAGACATTACATTCTTATAATAACATCCACTTATTGATTAGAAAGGTGAAAGGTTTTACCTTTAAAAGACTCTGAAACAAACGATTTGCCTTAACAAACGTTTATTATGGTCTAAAAGCAATATACTTTATGATTGGCTGGAGATTTTCAGAATATATAGGACAAGAAGATGGTGGTTCTGTTTTTGACAGGCTACTCAAGCTTTTCCAGGAATTGTTGGTTCATACTTCAGGTGATGTGTCTGAAGCCTTAAGTTGGTTGACCCAATTGGACAAACAATATAATTTGACTACTTCGGATTATGGTATGGCCGATTTCATCCAGGACCTTATCGATAAAGGTTATATTGAAAATAAAGATCCAGGGAATCCCAATTTCACACCTTCAGCCAAAATGGAAATTGCGTTACGCAAAAAGGCATTGGATGACATATTTGGCGAACTAAAAAAAGCAAAACGTGGAAACCACTCCACCCGGGTATCCGGAACGGGAGATGAGTTCACCTCTGAATTAAAGCCTTTTGAATTTGGGGATAGCCTCGACAATATGGCAGTATCTGAATCTTTAAGAAATGCCCAAATCAATCACGGAATCGATGAGTTTAAACTAACAACCGGCGATTTGGAAATGTATGAAACCTATTATCAAAGCCAAATGAGCACTGTTTTGATGATAGACATTTCCCATTCTATGATTTTATATGGCGAAGACAGGATAACTCCTGCTAAAAAAGTTGCCATGGCTTTGTCTGAATTGATCACTACCCGTTATCCAAAAGACACCCTGGACATAATAGTTTTTGGAAATGATGCCTGGCAAATTGAAATTAAGGATTTACCCTACCTCAAGGTTGGGCCTTATCATACCAACACCGTAGCCGGCTTGCAACTTGCTATGGACATCCTCAAAAAAAGAAGAAATCCCAACAAGCAAATTTTTATGATTACAGACGGGAAACCTACCTGTATCAAAAAAGGGAAATCATACTATAAAAATCCATACGGTTTGGACAAAAAGATCCTGGCCCGAACTATGAACCTGGCTCAAAAATGCCGCAAATTGAATATTCCAATCACCACATTTATGATCGCTACCGATCCTTATCTGGTGCAGTTTGTGGACCAATTTACCAAAGCCAATAATGGAAAAGCATTTTATAGCAGTCTGGATGGTTTAGGAGAATTCATTTTTATGGATTACAAAAAGAATAAAGGGAAGAGAAGGTAATGGAGTACATGAATTAAGAATTTAGGTGCCAATAAAAAAGGCGCAGTTAGTGTTTACTGCGCCTTTTTTATTGGTATGTGAGCTTTTTATTTGCTCTTGTTGAATAGTTTGAAGCCGATTAATTTGCCTTCCTGATTGATCAAAGAAAGTAAATATTGGCCTGCAGGATACGCTGCAACATCTAAATGAGTGGAATATCCGGAGAATGGTTGATTCAAAATGTTTCTTCCATTGAAATCAGTAATCTGAATATTTCCATCAAAGCTTTCTTCCATCTGCAATTGGATATATTCAACTGCCGGGTTAGGGAAAACATCGAAAGCAACCGCTTCGAAAACATCATTGGTAGATGTGGTAAAGTCACTCAACCAGGTTTTATTTACAACAGTACCTGTATTGTCCACATCTAATTGTACTAATGGAAAACCAAGTCCATTGGCATTGGTCCAGAATGAATGTGTGTAAGTTGTATCTCCAACATCTGCAGCATCAACAGTCGTCCAAATACCAAACAATTTAGCTTGTGTAGTATCAAAGGCAATTATTTCTTCGCGTACTCTGATACAGTCATACGTTCCTAAAGGGGTTGTTACCATACCATATGCATCAATTGTAGCTGAAACACTGGAGGTTGTTCTTAGCGCAAAAGAATCGATAGCGGGTTGTCCTAAAATAGAACCAGGAACAACAATAGCATTGCTGGTTACATAATTGTAAGAATCACCATAGGTGGCCGGAAAATTCAAAAGAATTTGTGCAGGATTAAAGTTGATGGTTAAATCAAGTGTGTCAAATCCCAAATCAAACTCACCAGCAGTTCCAATCAAAGTCAATGCATTCATGTCATTGCGCAGGTAAACATAAAATCCTGAGTCCTGTACTGCACAGATATTTGCAGTAGGATAAACATCTTCGAAAGGCGTACCTGCAACATCAATAAAATTGAGGCTGCTCTCTACATGATTTTGGAGTCCGGAGAAGTCAAAATCTGCGTTTCCGGTTACATCAAGAAAGGCTGCAGATTCAAAAATGGTGTCATTTGCTTGCTTAACAGTAGCTCCAATGGCAGCAACATTGTCAGAAGTTATGGTAACCTGGCTGAAAGCCATTACCGCTAGCATCATTAGGCTAATGGAAGTAAAAAATCTTTTCATAAAAGTCAGACGTTAATAATTAACAAAATCGGGTTGAAAAATAGGAACTTGTAAGGTTCACTCTTAATTTTGATTGCTGTAAGCGAAATTTGTTACAAATATTCAGTTTTAAAATGAAATACATACTATCACTTTTCCTTTTAACCATCGTCTTTCTTACAAATGTTCATGCGCAGGATAGTTCAGGAGCATGGAAAACACTTTCTAAAGTCACTTTTAAAAAGCAGTATGATGACCTGCTTGGTTTCAAAATAGACATTCCTGTATTTTCTGAAGAAGTAAAAGCTATGGACGGGAAAGAAATCACGGTGCGTGGGTATATTGTACCTACGAATGGATACAAAAGCCACAGCGATTTCGTTTTTTCTGCATTCCCTTATAATATGTGTTTCTTCTGTGGAGGCGCAGGTCCTGAAACAGTTATGGAAGTTGAAGCGAAAGAATCTATCACCTACACGGCAGAAGTGATAACCATAAAAGGTAAACTGGAATTGAATGACCAGGACCCAAACCGATTGATGTATACACTAAAGGATGCAGTGTTGATTAAATCTTAACCAGTTTTACCCTTCTTCATCTTTAACCTCATTTTGCTTCTGTAAAATCCTATTTCGAACAATATCGGAATGAAGCCAAACATTGCCAATCACTACAAGGTATGTGAGTATTAAAAGTACGAAGACTAACCACTGCTGAAATAAAAATGCCCAGCGAGTTGGCCCAAATAAGCCCACTAAAAGGCTTAGATATAAAAACAAAATAAGCCATTTGGACCACCGATAATTATCCCTCCAAATATTGAAACTTACCAGGAAAACAATTCCGTAAAAAACCGGTGTTAAAAGAGTCGGATTAGGCGGATTCGTTAACAGAAAAGCCAATAATGGAATAACCACTAGATAGATAGCGGTAGCTAGATAGACATTTTCAGTGCTCAGATACCTCCGCATGTCAAAAATCTTCAGGATCTTCTTTTAATGGACTGGTAGTGGTGCCAAATTGATCTTCGGAGAAATCAAGTTGATTATTTGCAGGTTCATCCGTTTCATCTTCCGGATTTTTATACACATTACAATCCATTTCTATCCCTATGTCTCCGGGTGGAACATAAAATTTAGCCTCCGGATCATAATCTACATCCTCAGATTCTTCCAGGGCTTTTATAAAACTGCTGAAAAATGGTCGAGCCATTCTGGCACCCTGTCCCATTTGGATGGAACGGAAACGTATCCATCTATCTTCTCCACCAACCCATGTTCCAACTACCAGGTCCGGCGTAATTCCCATAAACCATCCATCTACATAATCATTCGTAGTACCGGTTTTCCCACCGCACTCACTTTTTAGGTTGCCAAATCCATATGCTCCTTGAGTAGCATATTTTAGCATGTCAACCATAACATAATTAGCATTGGGTGACAAAGCCTGGTGTTCTTCCGGAAGTTGGGTGAAAATGGTTTTTCCGTTTTTATCTTCAATTCTGGTCAGGAATATCGGTTGATTGGCTATACCATTATTGGCAAAAGTGGTGTAAGCCCCAGTCATTTCAATAACTGGCAGGTCACAAGCACCAAGACAAATGGAAGGTTGTGCAGGAATGTCTGCATCTATACCCATTTGACGACAAGTCTGGATTACGTGGTGAGCATCTCCCAACTGTTTCATCAAATAGACAGAGACCGTGTTGACAGATTTTTTTAAACCTTGATACAAGGTCATCAATGTGCCGGAGTATTCTCCATCGGAGTTACTAGGCGTCCAGGGTTCCAATAACCCAAAATTACCATCACCCGGTGCTATGGTCTGCGGTTGATCATAGACTGTAAAACAAGGAGATATACCTTGTAGGTTGATAGCTGTTGCGTAGACAAAAGGTTTGAATGTAGAGCCAACCTGACGTTTTGATTTGACGTGATCGTATTGGAAATATTTATGATTTACGCCACCAATCCAAACCTTTACAAAACCACCTACCGGGTCTACAGCCATAATCCCGGTCTGCAAGAACATCCTATGGTATTTAATGGAATCTAACGGACTCATCGTAGTGTCCTTCTCCATTTTTTCATTGTAAGCAAAAACCGTCATGGGTACCTTTTTATTCATGACAGCATCAGCTTCTTTTTGAAAGGTTTCCCAGTCTTTTTTTAACTTCTCCCACAAGGGGCTTTTCATACAGTCGCGCAGCTTTGCAGCATTTTCCGGACTTATATAATCCCTGGCCAGTTCTCTGGAAAATGCCCCTCTTCTTTTTTCTTCTTCCAACATCAACTCCATTTCCCAATCTGTTACCTTCAACCCATCAATTTGATCCTCCACTTTTTGAAGGATTTCGGACATGATTTCATCCCGCTTTTGATTGTATCTGTCAGTGCTCCTTATAAGCCTTTTTAGCCCTGCTTCGCGCAATTCAAGTGGCACTTCCGTATCTGAATCAGTTTTATATTTCCAGGGGTCGTCCCATTTCCAGGTTTGCCAAAATGCTTTTTGGACCTCTTTCATATGACCCACCATTACTTTTTCAGCAATGGCCTGCATCTTCGGATCGATGGTAGTATAAATCTTTAAACCGTCACGGTAGATATTATACATCGAACCGTCTTTCTTCCTGCATTCTTCCCTCTGCAGGATGTCGTTTTTAAGATATTCTGCCAATACCATTCTAAAATAAGGCGCTAAACCAGTAGCATGATTGCTTCTTTTGAAGTTGGTCATGTCTATAGGTTTCTCACTCAAAAAAGCATAAGATGCTTTATTCAAATGATCATTTCGAATCATTTGCTGGAATACAACATTCCGTCTGGTTTTTGCAGATTCAGGTCTACTTTTAGGATTATACAGGGACGGGTTTTTCAACATTCCAATCAACACTGCTGCTTCTTCAACTTTAAGGTCTTTTTGGCTTTTTCCAAAATAGGTTTCAGCGGCAGCTTTAATACCATCTGAATCGTATAGGAAGTCAAACTTATTGAGATACATTGCAATGATCTCTTCCTTGGTATATCGTCTTTCCAAACGCAAGGCAATAATCCATTCTTTCAACTTCTGGACGACCCTTTCTACACCCGAACCAGGCTTTTCGGTAAAAAGCAATTTTGCCAACTGTTGGGTAATTGTACTTCCACCGCCTGAACTTTTCTGGCCTAGCAATACCGTTTTAAAAACGATACGGCCTAATGCGCGAAAATCAATTCCGCAATGGCTGAAATAGCGCTCATCTTCTGTAGAGATAAGAGCGTTTACAAGCGTATCGTTAAGTTCAGTGTAATTTACCGGAACGCGGTTTTCAACATAATATCGTCCAAGGACCTCTCCATTGGATCCAAATATTTCAGAGGCGAGTTCACTCTTAGGATTTTCTAACTCTTCAATGGTAGGGAGGTCGGAAAAGGATAGGAGAACAAAGGTTAAGATTACACCTAAGATTCCGGCTACCAACAGGGCCCACATACCAGCAATAATCTTGCGATATGTTGGCATACGCTCATCCAACTCTTTGCCAGAAAGCCTTTTTAATGACATATATTCTTTTTTGAAAAATAGTCTGCTTCAAAGAAAAAAAGCTACCAAAGGTAACAAAGCGAAAGCAAGGTAGGTATTACCCGCCTGATTTTTAACGGCATATTAGGCTTGAAAGGTATATTTTAAAAAAGAAAATGCCTGTTACACTAGTTTAGGTGCTAGTGTAGCCTCCACTAAACCCTCTGCATTAATAGAATGCAACTGAACCGGAGCAATCGTATTGAGCAATCCTTCTTGTAAATCCATTTCAATACGAAGATAATTGTCTGTAAAACCTGACATCTTGCCATCTGTTTTACTTTGCTCAAAAAGCACCTTTCTATCCATTCCTATATGTTGTTCGTAAAAATGTCGGCGTTTTTTCTCAGAAAGAATGGTCAGCATTTCATTTCTGCGGCGGCGTTCTTCTACTGAAACTTGATCAGGCATCTCCGCTGCAGGCGTATTGGGTCTTTCTGAATAAGTGAATACGTGTAGATAGGAAATATCCAATTCATTTAGGAAATTGTATGTTTCCAAAAAGTCTTCCTCCGTTTCTCCGGGGAAGCCTACAATTACATCCACACCGATGCAACAATGTGGCATATGTTTTTTAATCCAGTCAACTCTTTCAGCATATAATTCACGCTGATAACGTCGACGCATCATTTTAAGAATCTTATTGCTCCCGGATTGCAATGGAATATGAAAATGGGGAACAAATCTTTCAGATTCGGCTACAAATTGGATGACCTCTTCTGTACAAAGGTTTGGTTCAATACTGGAAATTCGGAATCGCTCGATCCCTTCTACCTTATCTAACTCCTGGATGAGGTCAATAAACATAGCCTCTTTTTTAGGCTTAACTCCTTCAATCACCTCCGTGCCATTTCCAAAATCACCCAAATTAACACCGGTAAGCACGATCTCCTTTGTACCTAATGCCGCAATCTTTTTTGCATTTGTTACAGCATTTTCTACTGTATCGCTACGACTGGCACCACGAGCCAATGGAATGGTACAAAAGGAACATTTATAATTACACCCGTCCTGTACTTTTAAAAAGCTACGGGTTCTGTCACCAAAAGAAAAGGAATTGATAAAATCTTTAGCCGCACTCACTTCTCCTGCCTGCACCATACCCTTGCCCGGGGCTTTGCTGAGGTCATCTATAAACTCCAGAATTCGGAATTTTTCAGCAGCTCCCAATACTAAGTCAACACCAGGAATTTCAGCTATTTCTTTCGGCTTCAACTGGGCATAACATCCAATTACCACCACATAAGCCTGTGCATTTTTTCGCAAGGCACGACGCACGATTTGGCGACATTTTCTATCGGCAAAATCAGTAACCGAACAGGTATTGATCACATAAATATCTGCTCCGTTATTGAAGTCTGCTTCCAGGTAGCCTGCGTCTTCAAACAACCTCCCGATACTGGAAGTTTCTGAATAGTTGAGTTTGCACCCCAGGGTATAAAATGCCACAGATTTAGGCGTAGCCATGCAAAAAAGTTCTATTGATAAAAAAGGTGGGCAAAATTAGGGTAAAAAGGCAGGAAAAACGAGGAATGGATGGGTATTTTACATGTTACAGACAATACCCATCCATTCAGTATCAATCAATTATTACTTTTTGTACTTAATAGAACAACCAATTGCTTTGGTGTGGTCCGGATTTGGAGCATCTCCGGCTTCCAATGCAGCAATGGCATCTTCTACATACCGTACTGTTACATTTTCAGGCTCTTGTGGATTATTGTCAATCGCGCCAATGTATCTGACTTTTTGATTGTTGTCTACTAAAAATACATGTGGTGTTTTCTGAGCACCATAGGCCGGATAAATTTTTTGACCATCGTCAAAAAGGTATGCAAATGGAAAGCCTTTCTCCTCGGCACGCACTTGCATCTCTTCAAATCCGTCTGCTGGTTGTACTTCCGGATCATTTGGATTGATAGCAATAACCGGGTAACCTTTTGGTGCATATTTGTTGTGTAATTCAATAATGCGATCCTCATACATCACTGCATAAGGACAATGGTTACAGGTAAAAATTACAATAGCGCCCTTTTGATCATTGTAATCACTCAAGGAAACCATTTTTCCATCTACATTTTTTAAAGTAAATGCCGGAGCTGTATCTCCAACTTCTACTCCTGAAGTGCTGGTTGGTTCATTGTTGGTAGTAGCCGACATTAGCAACATTGAAGCAGCTAGAATGACTGCAGAAAAAGTGAATATTTTCTTCATGGCAAATAAGGTTTATTATCAAAAGAAAGATTGAATAATCGATTGTAATTGTTCATAATCATCGAAGCTCTCGCCTACAAAAACTCTTTTGTCTCCTTTGTAAAATAAGGTGACCGGAATAGCCCCATCCCAAACCTCATCTACCTTTGGAATCCAGGAATTGCCATCCTGGTCCAGTAAAACCCAGGTTTCCGGCATATCAGGTCGCTTTTCAAGGAAGGGAATGAGCTTGCTTTGAATTTGTTTTTTGAAGTCAAGACTAACCATGATAAACTTGACAGGTTGGTTTTCAAAAGCGCGATAGGCCTTTTCGAAAAAAGGCAATTCTTCAACGCAGGGTTTACACCAGGTAGCCCAAAAATTTATGACATAAGTAGTGTCATTATCCAGGGAGAATGCAAACTCCATGTCATCAAAATGGTGGAATGTTGGAATAGAATCGACCGTTATGGTGCATGATGTTGCTTTAGCATCAGCATTCAAAAAGAAGCAAACCAAAAAGCAACTTAGTATTAGTCGGTAAAGCATGGTAGTAATTGGAACTTTTAGAAGCAATACAACGCTAAAGTGCCAACCATGGTTCGCAAGGTGCCACGAATGGTTAAAAATGAGACTAAATTCGTTTCAATACGGCTTTTTGACGCACATTGACCGGAAAACTCTTGACTTCAGGGATGGTTTCTTCACCCTGTACTTCCCCTCCGGTTGTTCTAGGATCATTTAATCGTCCGGATATAATTTCAAATATCAATTCCTCACCTACTTTTTCAGTGGTAGCAACCAGGATATTACTTTGCACCTCAAACAACTCAACCAATTTACCACCCAAAAGATACGCATCCAGAAAAATGGAATTCTGTTCGTCTACTTCAAACCGGGCCGATTTCTCATCAACCAACCGAATCAAATAATCACGCTTTCCAATGACTTTATCCTCCCCGTAATAGATAATCCAGGTAAAATCCGCACTATCAGTCGGTAAAATGTGCAACTCCATGGCTACTTCATTCACCTTCCCCTGGGGTCCAAAAATTTCTAAAGTTCCTTTCCACTCCCCCTGCCAGGATTTTGGAAAAGAAGTTTGATCCTGAGCATTTAGTGAAAAACTGGCAGTGGCTAGTAATAGCAAAGTGAAGGTGATTACTTTTTTCATTATGTCTTTTTTAGTCCAACCTGATTTTACGGAGTTTAAACGATTTAGTTTGGCGATTAAAAATAGTCAGAATTTTGCTTCCAGAAATTGAAACTACCCTACTTGTAAATAGTCCCTCGTAAATTGTAAATAATATTCTTCCATTCACCCTACTCTCCCCCAACCTTCTCCCTTTCAATCCGTTTATCTTTCAAATCCGTTTCACCATGTCCCAACCCGTACTTCTCTTTGATGGTGTATGCAATCTTTGCAACGCTTCTGTTCAGCTGATTATCAGGAATGATAAAAAGGGGAAATTTCGATTTGCCTCTATTCAGTCGGATTATGGTCAGGAAGCCATAAAAAAGTATAACCTGGGAAGTGAAAACCTAAAAACAGTAATCCTAATCGTTGGTGATACAGCCTATAAAAAGTCCAGGGCAGCCCTGGAAGCTGCCAAAAGAATGGATGGCTTTTGGCCCTTGTTCTATGTCTTCATGATAGTTCCCTACCCTATCCGTGACCTCATTTACAATTGGGTTGCAAATAATCGTTACAAATGGTTTGGAAAAAAGGACCAATGCATGATACCTTCGCCTGAACTCAAGGACCGGTTCATACAGGTCTGATTTGATTGCCCAACCAAAATCCAAACCTATGTCAGGTATTCTTTTTGAAAAAAATGGTGCTATTGGTAAGATTACTCTAAATCGACCAACAGTGTACAATTCTTTTAATCGCGAAATGGCCCTGGCCATGCAAGAGGCCTTGTTGGATTGCGAAAAGGATAATGCTATTCGTGCGATATACATTACCGGGGAAGGAAAAGCATTTTGTGCAGGACAAGACTTACAAGAAGTGGTCGACCCAAATGGACCAGCTTTAACCACAATCTTACAGGAGCATTACAATCCGATAGTTTTATTAATAAGAAGAATTGAGAAGCCAATAATTTGCGCTGTAAATGGTGTTGCAGCAGGTGCTGGCGCTAATATTGCCCTGGCTTGTGACATTACAGTCGCACATGAAAATGTCTCCTTCATACAAGCCTTTAGTAAAATTGGTCTTATTCCGGATAGTGGTGGAACCTTCTTTTTGCCGCGCTTAATTGGTATGCAAAAAGCCATGGCTCTATCTATGTTGGGTGAAAAAGTAAGTGCGGCCGATGCTGAGGCTATGGGTATGATCTATAAAACACTTACAGCAGAAACTTTTGAAACAGATAGCTGGAAACTGGCAGTCACCTTGTCCCAAATGCCTACGAAAGGGCTGGGATATACCAAAAGAGCTTTTAACCTGTCCCTGACCAATAATCTGGAAGACCAACTCAAACTAGAGGACGAATTGCAAACCGCCTCTGGCGAAACTTACGATTACAAAGAAGGTGTTCAAGCCTTTTTAGAAAAAAGAAAACCAGAATTTAAGGGAGAATAAATAGATCTTTTCCTCCTTAATTCCATTCACCTATTAACCCATTTTCCTGTTAGCCTGCATAACTCTAGCATATAATAAACAACTCTATACACTGTTAATCAGTTATTTGCATTTTTAGGTTATAGCTCTTTTAAATCAAAAACCTAAAGTACAATTCGTATTTTAATCCCGGCCTTATCCCTTTTAGCACAATTGGATGGTGAAAACCGTTTAGCATGAATCCATGTTTGAGCAAAAATCATCATAGTCAGTAGGATTCTGCCTTGTAATCTTTCATCATTTTGGGGAAATTGGTCTTAAGGGCGAGTTTGGAGGCATGTAGGTTTTCACCATCCAATTGTGCGGGCTGGTTGTGGTGGGGGCAAAAGGGATAGAGCCTTGACTTTTTGGTTACTTTTGGGTCAAGCCAAAAGTAACATCGAAGGACAAAAGTCTTTTCTTCACGCTGCAATCTTCAATAATATTGATCTAATCCACTTTTGAATAACCACCCAATCTTTGTTATTCAAATTCTAATATGAGAGAAACCCATTAAATAACTAGCACCTAGAAACCTGCCACCACCCCTCATTTCATCCAAACTGAAATGGCCAGGAAAATAGCAGCCAGCACCATGAGTTGTAAAAACAATGGAAACATAAACTTCAACCA
>JAGQWW010000259.1 GCA_020436955.1 Saprospiraceae bacterium
TGCATAAAAACAAGCATCGGCCACTAATTTGGAAGCACGTCCATGGTCTGGATGTCTGTCTTCGACAGAATTTGCCAAAACCAATTCCGGTTTATGTGTTCTGATGCTTTGGATTATCTTCAAAAGGTTTTCCTGTGTGTAGGTGAAAAAGCCGTCAGCCATATCCAACTGCTCCCGGAATAGTGCACCCATATATTCCCTGGCAGCTTCTGCTTCTTTCATACGAATGGTACCACTGCCCCTGGTTCCCAATTCTCCTTTGGTAAGGTCTACAAGACCAACAGTTTTACCTGCTGCAATGTGTTTTAGGAGCGTACCTCCACAAGATAGTTCTACATCATCAGGATGGGCAGCAAATGCCAGAATATCAACTTTCATGTATATTTTTTAAAAAAGACTCAGTTGTCCGGTTTTATATTGGCTGTGCAAAGCTACATTGTATGTCGGCATTTCCCGACCCTCGTAGTATTTTCTTTTAGCCAATTGAAACTGGGAAGCAATCACCTCCGCAATTTTACCTTCACCCCGCATTCGCACATTGAACCTTGAGTCTTGCAGATTTCCTCCATGGCAGGATTTTATTTTATTTAAAACCTTTTCCTTTTTATCAGGAAAAGTTTTTTCCAGCCAATCTTCGAAAATGGTTCCAATCTCACCGTTCAATCGAACAATTTGAAAAGTACAACCTAACGATCCGGCTTCTGCCGTCGCTTTTGTCAGATCGAAAATTTCATGGTCGTTCAAGCCCGGAATAATAGGTGCCAGCATGGCAAAAACCGGTATTCCCTCGTCAGTTAATTTTTTAATCACCTTTAAACGATTTAAACCACTTGCAGTTCGAGGTTCCATGAACTTTCTTAAAGATTCATCCAAAGAAGTGACCGAAATGGCCACATGGACCAGTTTTTCGGAAGCCAGTTTTTTTAAAATATCCAGATCACGCAAGATGAGGCTGTTTTTAGTAATCAGTCCAACAGGGTGTCGATACCGCCAAAAGGTCTCTAGCAGTTGCCTGGTGATTTGAAATTGCCTTTCACAAGGCTGATAACAATCTGTATTGCCGGAAACCATAATAGAATGAGCTTGCCAGGATTTACACTGTAACTTTTTGGCCAGCAGTTCCGGTGCATTTTTTTTGACCAGAATTTTTTGTTCAAAATCCAGTCCCGCCGAATAACCCCAAAATTGATGGGTGACCCTGGCATAACAATAAATGCAGCCATGTTCGCATCCCTGGTAGGGATTGAGGGAATATTCTAAAGGAATATCCGGACTTTCAACCTTGTTGACGATGGTTTTTGGATAAACCGGAATGAATTGCGTTTTAAGCAATGGTTCATCCTCTGACTGGTCTGCCCAGTCAATGGGTTCCTGGTCGTAAACCCAATTATGGAATTTGTTGGCCGGATTTATTTGCGCACCGCGGCCTTTGATGAATTTTTCTTTTGAAGCCATGACAAACATTCTTTTTTGAAAGCTTGTATGGTCTGGGTAGGGGAGCAAAAGTAAAAGGAAAATGCCAGGAATTCCATTTTTTTTGAAATTCCTGGCAGGAGTATTTTATTGTTTAACTATTTTTTCAAGTTGAACACCATTATTGGTTTCAATTCGCAAAAGGTAAACTCCTTTGTTAAGGTCCTTCATTGGAACTTCAAAAGTACCTGTAGCATTAAGGTTTTGCATTTGAAAAACGGTTTTTCCATTTAAATCTGAAAGAATCAGATTTTGTACTTTACCATTTTCAACCGTTACATTTACGAAACTACTTGTTGGATTAGGGGCAATCATTAGCATTTCATCATTGGTTGATGAAACAGAACTGATGGTTTCGTCAAACCTGGTACCTGAATTGAAAACTTCTTTAGTGTCAATATCTTGAATCCAAACCAATAGATACATTTCCGGTTCGGCCCATCCACTTTCAATACTGTAAGTGTAATTGATAGTCACTTTGCCACCATCCTGAGCCGGTGTGAAAGTATCTCCTTGGTTAGAGGTTACAAACTTTCTCAATACATCATGATGCAGGTTTTCACCATTTGGTGCTGCATAATTGATTTCCTTTTCAACCAATGCGGCAAATATTTTCAAATTGCCAGAAGGTGCAGTTCCAAAAGTAAAGACCTCTACTGTAGCAGTCCTGCTGTTGAATCCTGTTTCAGTAACCTGGATACCAAGATTGGACATTTCACTTGTGTATTGGTCCAACTGTGCAGTAGTGATTAGTGTAGAATTGCTAGTTAAGGTACCATTGGCAAATACCCTGGGAGTACTGAAAACATTGTAATAATCTTTTCGGGCATTATTATCTGCCGTATTTGCCTGGTAAAAAATACATCCTTGATATGGAATAGATGGATGGATACTGATATGATGCACCTGGTCTTGATAATTTGTCAGGGCATTATAAAAAGCAGGATTGCGTGATGCGCAAATGCTACACCAGGAGTTGGTAAAATGTTCTAATAATGGATATTTTTTGGTTTGTGCGTCTGCCTGGAAAGCAAACAAGATTGCAAAAGCAACTAAGTATAGGTTTTTCATTGAATTAATTTTTTGTAAAAATCCATCCATTTGGTGAGGAATGCAAGTCAGCCTGAAGAAGGTGTCGCTAATTTGGCAGTTTATCGCATTAAAAAAGCCAGCTTGAAGGTAAGCTGGCTTTTTTTCTACGCGATTGCATGATTGGTTAATCTGCATTTCACACGTAACAGATATCGGATTTCTTCCAACCCCAGTTCATAAGGTTTGTAGACATCACTATTATCACTTATAAGCCTTAAGGAAGCTACTTGATTGCCTTCTTTGACTTGCTGGACCCTTTTGGCAACAACTACATCACTCACAACAACATACACCTGATTGTCTCGAATAGGCTCGTTAGGTTCCAACCTTTCGCAAACTACAATATCTCCATTGGTGATGGTAGGTAGCATACTGTCTCCATCAATTTTAAAGGCCCATAGGTCGCCGCTCATGCCCGGCACTGAAAAACGGGGAAAGTCGTCCATGTTTTCTCTGTTGTCCAATCCTAAAGCGGCACCGGCTCTGGCAAGGTTGGGCACCAAACGGATATTGTTGCGACCTATGACACTCATTTCGCCACCGGGTATAGCGGACAAATTTTTGTTCGCAGGGTGGGACATTAGATACATGTCGTCACTGAGCCCAAACAAATAGTTTGAACTGACGCCATACAGGTTACACAATTTTGAGATTTGATCGACGGTAATATTGCGATCACCCTTTAAAATGGAGTTGATTACATGGTTATAGGTGTCCAGATTTTTGGCAATATCAGATTTGCCTTTGATTCTGTTTGATTTTTCTAACTCCTCGTATACTTTCTTAAACTGCTGATTTACAACGTTTTCTGAAAATGCTCCCATTTTTTGAATAAAAATTTGTTTTAATATGTTGCGTGTTTAAAACTTTTTGTTTTAATTTGTGTCACATTTGAAACAGAAAGAAACACTATTGTATGATTTTGTGGCTTAAAGCTACCAAAAAAACCTAAAAAAATGAAAGCAAGTCAATCAAAAGGTTTTCAAGATTCAGGTTCCAATCTTCAGCCATTAATGGTTTTCAGAGATCGTCATCAAATGGAATGGTCTGTAAATCAATCCAGAGAATTGAGTGCAGATATTGATGAAGAGGGTAGCTTCTTGTTAAATCTATGGAATGGTATGGTGCAACTTTTTGTTGCATTGAGATATTTGTTTGTACATGTTATTTGGAGACCAATGGATTCGCTTCCATTGCCTGTTTTCAAAGTCGGTATGTTGTCCTTGGTTGCAATTATTTTCTTTTGGGGACATTTCGGAGGCAACGAATCTAATAAAGAAAACCAGGTTTTGATTGGCGGAGAACAGAAAGAAAATTCTGAAGAAAGTAATGATGCATTATTCGCGGCTTCCTTCCCTTCACCGATGAAAGATAAAAAAGAAAGGTTATCTGACGGCACCAGTGGACCATTTGCTAACCTTGCTTCTGACAATATTGATGATAAGAAAGCAAAAGCTTATATACGCAGATTTTCGAAGGTCGCTATTTCTGAAATGCACAAATTTGGTATCCCGGCCAGTATAAAAATGGCTCAGGGTTTACTGGAAAGTGCAAAAGGTGAAAGCCCCTTGAGTACAAACAACAACAATCATTTCGGTATTAAGTGTTTCTTGAAAGATTGTAAAGCAGGCCATTGCAGTAATTATGGCGATGATTCCCACAAAGACTTTTTTAGAAAATACAAAAGTGCCTGGGAGAGTTGGAGAGCACATTCTGAAATGATAGCCGGTGGACGTTATGCATCCTTGCTTAAAAATAAGAATGATTACAAAGCCTGGGCGAAAGGTTTGAAGTCTCTGGGTTATGCAACAGATAAAGAATACGCTCAAAAGCTAATTCAAACCATTGAAAAATACCATTTGGATTTATTGGATGAGGCTTAAGTGGCCTCTTTCAGCCCCCAAGTAGTACAGGTTTGGAGTTCAAATCTCTTGGATCTAAATATTGAAAGATTGATTTCCCAAACTGAGAATGAGAAGTAAATATTGAAATTAAGAAATCACCTGACCCTAAATTAAA
>JAGQWW010000260.1 GCA_020436955.1 Saprospiraceae bacterium
ATCGTTATCAATTCTTACATCACCGGACAACAAGCCCTCTTTTACGCCTTTTTCACAGTAATAAAATCATTCGTTTCCCTTGATATTCTTGAACTAATTCCGGTGCTATTGGCATTTATCTATGCTCTTTGGTTCTACTCGTCATTTTTTGTTTATTTTTGTCGATTATCCAGCTTTTATCGTTCCATGCTAACCTATATTTTATACCTCGTATTTTGCTTTGGAAGCCTCATCTTTTCATTTGCTATTTCAAAACTGTTTTAAGCCATCCGCATTTTACCTTTAAGGTAATTCCATGTAACTATTGGACACCTCCGGATGTACACTAAAAGGTACTTAAGGTTTTGTTAAGTCCTGGATTTTACCCGGTATTTACACTACTTTACATTCATTAATAGCATTTATCCCAGGCTGGACTGACATTTGGAAAAACTTTAATTATGATGTACAAAATTTCTATCCCTACGATCATCTTATCTTTACTGGCTATCATCTCGTGCAATAGTCAGGATTTACCAAAAGAGCCAACCAAGTCCAATCAGTCCAATGAAATAGTGGATAAACTATTATCGTCTACTGTTGCTGCAAAAGCAGAACCTCATCGCTACGGCGGCTGGTACTGTCCGGATAACTTCGGATTTGTGCCTGTTGACATTCAAAAATTGGAGGAGGTTCCAGCTATAGCAGACCGGTTACCAACTGAGCAGGAATTAAAGGACCATAAGTCGTTGATAAAGGTGGATACTGAAAAATATCCTGACGCCAGGGCTTTGCCTATGGACCTACCCAGGGTGGCGCAGGTATTTACAAATTCCAATGGAATGAATGAACTGGTCATCGTCATCCAGGCCATTGTCGTTGAAAAAGATACAGTAGTGGGCTATCGGTTTGTAAATGGTGGCAATGGTTCTGCCAGGATTGGAGACGTGACCTTCCTTTCTGAAAACGAGGTCAAAGCACTAGGCTCCCAACCGTTTTTCTACAGGAAATCAGGTCTTAAAGCCTCCAAGGAAGATATTTGGAACGCGATGACAAAGACAGATTACTTTCAATCCCTCGGAACAAAGTTTGACCAAAAGGAATTTTTCTCTTCAAACTGGACTGCAGGTTCGGAAACTGAATTATGGTTGAATACCAAAGGAGAAAAAGCCAAAGGATATGTTGGAACCTTTTGGGGCAATACATATCTCCAAATCGATTACAATTTTGATGGATTCCACTACTCAGAAAAACTCCTGATTATGGAAAATCATGAAAATGGAACCACAGAGTTATTTTTCGCAGCCGGTCCCTTCCCAAAAGACTTTAAAAAACAAAATGCCAAATGGAGCAAATGGTTTAAAAGTGTAGAGAAAGGTAGTAGTAAGTGATGAGTGCCGGGTGAAGAGTGACGGATGACGAGTGACGGGTGACGAGTTAGTTTTAATATTCGTCATTCGTCACTCGTATTTCGTCACTCCCTTTTCTTCACTCGTATTTCGTCACTACACATATGTTCCTTGATAAAAATTCATATTTTTCGAAGTTGTAACTTAGGATTGCGTTCAACTTAACGAAAAAAAAAGAGCAACTTCATGGAGCGTCCCAGTTCAGTATTTGCTGACAGTAAAAAGCATTTTTTAATCCTGGACGGATTGAGAGGCGTTGCCGCCCTCGTAGTTGTCCTTTTTCACATTTTGGAAGTATTTTCCGGAGGAGATCACACCAAGCAATTAATCAATCATGGTTATCTGGCCGTAGATTTCTTTTTTGTTTTGTCCGGTTTTGTAATGGCCCATGCCTACGATGACCGGTGGAGCAAGATGACCTATAAAGCCTTTTTTAAAAGGAGGCTTGTAAGGCTCCATCCCTTGATAATCTTAGGGATGACCGTAGGTGCCATTTGTTTTTACTTCGGGCAGTCTGAAATCTTTCCTAAAATAGAAGAGACTTCTTTACTTCAGTTATTGTTGGTTCTAGCAATTGGCTATACTTTGATTCCTCTCCCACCTTCCATGGACATAAGGGGTTGGAATGAGATGCACCCTTTAAACGGACCGGCATGGTCGCTGTTTCTGGAGTATGTTGCCAATATCCTGCATGCCTTTATCCTTCGCAAACTATCCAAACTGGTTCTTGGGATTTTGGTGTTTTTTGCCGCTGTAGCTTTGATCCACCTTGCAGTGACCAGTCCCAATGGAGACATCATCGGAGGTTGGTCACTCGAACCGGAACAATTGCACATTGGTTTTACCCGACTCCTTTACCCATACATGGCCGGAATGCTTCTGAGAAGAACTTTGCGGTTTGGCAACTTCAAATATGCCTTTTTATGGAGTAGCATCTTGCTTGTAGGGGTATTGAGCATCCCCAGGATTGGTGGTAGCGATGTATTGTGGGCCAATGGTTTGTACGATGCATTGTCAGTGATCATTATTTTCCCTATCATCATCTACATCGGTGCCAGTGGTGAATTAAAAAGTAAAACGGCACAAAAGATCAGCACATTTTTAGGCGATATTTCCTACCCTCTTTATATCCTGCATTTCCCTTTCATTTACCTTTATTTTGCTTGGGTGTACAACAATAATATTTCTATGTCACAGGGCATCGGAGCAGGTATAGGGCTGTTTATATTCACCATACTATTCTCATATGCTGCCTTGAAGTTCTACGATGAACCTATAAGGAAGTGGTTGGCAAAAAAAGCAGGTATCAATTAAAGTGTACGATTATTGATTACGACTAATTCTCCAACCAGACATTTCCGGGAACTGGTTTAATTCTGTATTTTACATCGGCATCAATTGGGGTAGATAATAAAAGGTCTTCTAAATCAAAAAACTACCATGGAAATGGACAATGTTTTCAAAAACTTCTACAGGTCACTTTATTTAAAAAGTGGTGGATTCATTTCAACTGTGCCGGCAAATATCCAAATATATCCGGGAGACTTTTTCCAGATTCATAATGGTCAAATCGTTATCCTGGGCAATATCTTCAAGGATAACCTGATTGATGTAGGTTCCTACACCCTTGATACACAACAGCCGCAAAACCAGGCAAGTTGGAGTTTTAGTGATGGCGTTTCAAAACCTTTTTCAAAAAGGGCACAAGGAGAAAACCCCATCGAAGGAGAATTTGAATTTAGTAAACACATCTTTTCCTTTAACCAAAAAGGAAGTTTTATTTTCAAAGGAACAGATCCTCTGGCCTCCAAAATTGGTAACTGGAACGGTTTCAAGGATATGCTAATTATAAAATTGGCCTATGAGGCATATTCATTTAGAGAAGTGTACGTTGCTACGCAAACGGTTACCCTGGAAAATTGGACACTTGCTGTTGCAGGTGCGGAAGAGGCTGAACTGGAACTGGCTACTGAGGAGGAAAACTTCGGATTGGTTGATATTTTTGGTCATGCGTCGGCTAAAACCTTGCAATCAAAGGAAATAGAATATTATTTTAGGGAAGATAAAAGGAAACCGGTCTTTTTTAAAGCAAAAAAGATGATTGTCAACGCTGAGAAATTCGATAGTCATTTAGCATCGTTGTTTGCTATAAATAAAGAGCGAGAGGCTTGGGTTGAGAAGTTTTATGACCTTGGTTATTCACCAATACTGGTAGGCGGCACCCCCAATTTTTCAAATATACCCGCTACCAATCTTTTGGATATGCTTCAACCAGGTGACCTTGACAGGAATACAGTACTGGAATTCTTCAGCTGGGAAGATACCAACCTGGATGACATTGAACTATTGAATGCATTTTAAAGATTTGAAAACCATACAATCACAATGTTTAAATTGAAATAAATTTTCAATTATTGAGCTTCCTTATTCCCAAATTTTTTACAATAAACAACGATTAGCCGGCACCTTTATGAATCACCTGAACCCAGAAGTCACCGCCTTTCTCGATCAATTAAATCATCCCCTCCGCAAAGAAATCGAGCAACTACGAACACTCATTTTGGAAGTCCCCTTTAGCCTTTCCGAAACCATCAAATGGAATGGGCCCAATTACAGCTTTGAAGAAGAAGACAGGATAACCATGAAGATTCAACCTCCCAAACAAATCCAACTTATCTTTCATCGTGGAGCAAAGAAACTGGAGCAGCCTACCGAAAGGTTGATATCCAATCCGTCAAAGTTATTGGCTTGGCGGGAAAATGATAGAGCTATTGCCTCTTTCAAATCGTTGGAGGACATAGAGCATAGTCAAGCTGAATTGAGTGTAATTGTATCACAATGGTTAGAAGCCAGGTGGTAGTTAAAAACTTATTCGGACTATTTTGCTGTCAAAAATACCTATCCACTCTTTTTAAATAATGCTGCATTTTTCGCAAATAAACTCAGGAAAGAATAATATCCTATAATTCATTTCAAACTACTACTTTTAAAAAATAGCGATGGAAACACACCACTTCAACGAGTCCAAACTGAGATTTGAACCGGTCAACAAAAAGTGCACTTTTTGCAGGGATGGTCAAAATCATTCCAACATGGAAGACAATTGTTTTTATTCGGTGTATAACATTAAAGACAGGACCAATTTGGTGGTGTACAGGAATCTAAAATTCAATGAGGT
>JAGQWW010000261.1 GCA_020436955.1 Saprospiraceae bacterium
GCCTTCGCATCCCCAATGTTTGTTTTCGAATATGGCCTTTACACCATAGATATCATGGGATGGATTAGAACGGGTAAAGGTGACCCATAACCAATTATTTAAAGTGGCGGTGGTAAATTCGCTGTCATCCACTATAATCACCAAAGGGTACTTATCCACTGGTAATGATTCTAACCCTTTCAAAAATGCTGGTAATAAGGTAGTTTTATCTTCCTTTGACCATTTAGGACCACTAATAACCAGGATACCTTTGCCAGCCATTTTAGGCTTTTGAAAATCGTCTGGTAACTGCAACATGGCACCATTTGGTAAAGTACCGGCTAGGTCCCTTCTTTTCGGCCCTGCAGCCGATACAATCACCTTTGAGCCTTCATTCCATCCGCTACCAGAATAATCTAAGGTATCGATGGTTGTTTTGGTCTGGAAATGTAAATCCCGTGTCCAATCAACTCTTTCCAACATATGGGTAAAGAAGGATGGTATCTCATGTGTATGTAATTCTGGATAGCCCATTCCGTCAGCAATCCATAGATATTTGGCCAGGGAGGTTTGACCTTTCCCCAGGAGATGATTCGCCTGGGTTAGAATTTCTTCCGGTTTAGGTTCCCTGAATGGCATGTATCTTTCACTACCAATAGCCAATAATAAAGGATGTACACCTGCTGCATCTACTGCATTAACCTCCTTTATCCCTGGAAATTCTGATGTAGTTAAAGGTTTTACTAATTCATGGATTAGATAGCCGAAGCTGGTATCTTCCTGAGGAGGCCGACCTACCACTGAAAAATGCCATAGAGGGTTTTTTCTGTGGTAAACCTTGTCCACTTTCATATAGGGGAAGTCATGTGCCAAACTGTAATATCCCAGGTGATCTCCAAATGGGCCTTCCGACTTCTTTTTATCCTTAATCACAGTGCCGGTTATGACAAAATCTGCATCAGCAGAGATTGGAAATCCATTGTCAAAGGTATACCTGAACCTTCTACCTGCCAGCATTCCGGCAAATGTTACTTCGCTCAGGCCTTCGGGTAAGGGCATTATAGCACAAAAGGCATGAGAAGGAGGACCGCCTACAAAAACTGCTACCTTAAACGGTTTGTCCGAATTATTGTACTGTTGATGATGTACCCCTATACCTCGATGTAACTGGTAATGAAGCCCAATTTCTTCATTTAAGGTGTAATCATTTCCAGTCAATTGGATTCTATACATGCCGATATTGGATTCCATGATGTTGTCCGAACCTGGAGGTAATGACATTACTTGCGGTAAGGTGACAAAGGCACCACCATCCATGGGCCAACTCTTTATTAATGGAAGTTTATCTATGGTTGTTTGGCCATACATTACTGGAACATTCCACCGTTTGCGCTTTGGTAAGGCAGTTAGGGCGGTAAAGGGTGCAGATGCGTATTGTAAAGGCGATTTTAAAGCCAGTGTTGGATCTGCTTTTAAATTAATAACCTTCTGGACTTTTGGAAAAGTTTTCCTGAAAAGGAATTCTGTACGTTCAAAAGTACCATAGATATTAGAAATGGCTTGGAAAGGACTCCCTTTTACTTTTTCAAAAAGAAGTGCAGGACCTTGCTTATCGTATATACGTCGATGGACTTCTGCTATCTCCAAATCTGGGTCCAGCTCCTCTTTAATTCGAATTAATTGCCCGGTTTTTTCCAGGTCATTGGCACATTCTCTTAAACTCTTATAACTCATCGCTTGATTTTAAGAATTTTGTTTCAAAACAAAAATAACTGTTTGTAGTTTTGGGCATCTATCAAATTCGAAATATTTGTCATGAAAGCCTACCACGACTTATTAAAGCATATTCTTGAAAATGGTGCAGAGAAGGAAGATCGCACCGGAACCGGAACCTTGTCTGTATTTGGCCATCAAATGCGATTTGACCTGGAAAAGTCCTTTCCTATGCTTACTACCAAAAAATTACATCTGAAGTCGATTGTATATGAATTGTTGTGGTTTTTAAAAGGCGATACGAACGTTAAGTATTTGCAGGACAATGGTGTGCGGATTTGGAATGAGTGGGCAGATGAAGAGGGGAATCTTGGACCAATTTATGGTAAACAATGGGTGAGTTGGCAGGCTACTGATGGAAGAGTCATAAATCAAATTGAGGAGGCTGTTAATTTGATTAAAAACAATCCCGATAGTCGGAGAATTATTGTAAATGCCTGGAATGTAGGGGATTTGAAATATATGCATCTTTCGCCTTGTCATGCGATGTTCCAGTTTTACGTAGCCAATGGAAAATTATCTTGCCAATTATATCAGCGATCAGCAGATGTATTTTTGGGCGTACCGTTTAATATCGCGTCCTATGCACTGCTTACATTAATGATTGCTCAGGTTTGTGACCTGGTACCTGGAGAGTTTGTTCATACCTTTGGAGATGTGCATTTGTACAAAAATCATATCGAACAAGCAGAATTACAATTATCGCGAGAACCTCGTCCACTTCCGACTATGCATATAAATCCGGAAATAAAAGATATATTTTCCTTTAATTATGAAGACTTTGAACTAAGGGATTATAATCCGTACCCGCATATCAAGGCCCCTGTTGCGGTATAGATTTTGCACTAGCAGAATTCATAACCAAAACTTATGAATGTCTCAGCGGGTTACTCCAATGAGAATGAGAAAAAATGGCCACCAAAAAAGTTGATCTCAAAAGTGATGAAGTCAGAGAATTGCTGGGGACTTCACCTGCCTGGCTTGTCCGGTGGGGGAGTGCGCTGTTGCTTTTGATTTTGGTTGTGTTCCTGGTTTTGGCTTTCCTTATTCGATATCCTCTATCCATCCAATTTCCTGTAAGCAATCAAAATTCTGCCACTGAAATTCCTATCCTTGCTGTAAAAGATGGAACTATTAAATTTTGGTTAGTTGAACAAGGAACGAAAGTTTCTAAAGATCAGGCCGTTTCTTTACAAGCCAATCAGGCGGATTATCTGCATGTCCTGGCGCTACAGGAAAGGTTAGAACGGTTTGATGCAAGCCAGCCTTCTAGTTTTAAAGATTTTGGAGATTTGGATGATTTAGATTTGGGACAATTGGAACAACTTCTCAATGCGTTCAGGAAAAGTCTTGAACCTGTTAAAACCACTTCAGGACATTCTGGGAAAGATTATAATTTTAAGAAAAGGCAGGCAAAAGCACTCGAGGACTTACTTAAGGACCTGGAAAAGGATCTGCCACAAAAAAGGAATGCTGCCAATGCCTGGGAGCGTAGTTTTTTGGAAGCGCGAGCAGCATATTCTTCCGGTAGTATCGATTTGGATGAATTGCAGCGTATTCAGGATTTTAGCAAAAAGGCTGACAGTGATTACCAAAATCTTCAAAATGAAGTGCAAAAAAGAAAGGCAGATTTAAACAGGGTTAATAAAGAACTGAGTCAAATGTCTGGTGGCACAACCGTCATGCCCCCGAAGGAGAGTGATATTGTAAGCGCTTTCAATGCATTGGAAAATGGGATAAATAATTGGTTGGCTGATCATTTAGTTTTGGCCCCGGCTTCAGGTGAGATTGCTTTTGATACCTCCGGCGTAGGATCTTTTTCAAAAGGAGATTCTATGGGTTATTTAATTGTAGACGGTGCGAATGATATCAACTTAGTTGGAACTGCGATTTTGCCTGGCAATTTTTCAAAAGAAGAAGTTTCCTTTGAACTCATAAATGAGAATGGGGAGTCCATTGCCTTAAATGCAAAGGATGTTACCATACAAAACAAAGAAGGAATAGAAAGTGAGATATCAATAACTATAAGCCAACCTTCTCCAGTATTGAAGGACTTTTTGGAAAATAGTGATAATAAGGGACTGAAAGGAAAGCTAACTTATGGTGACGAATCCTTTTTAAAGCGATTATGGAAGGATTTTGGGAAACTCAACTAAAGCGCAATTTCATAAAAGAAGCGTGCATATTTATCATCGCCCCAATTTGCATATCGTGTTGCTTCCCGGAAGCGATAATCCCATAAATGCATAAATCCTTCCTTGAAAAATTCATCCTTCATATCCTTAAGCACCTTTTCTTTTAATTTCCAATGTTGGATCCCCGAAGCAGTCAAATCAGTTGTTTTATAAGATAAATTGAGTTCCTTACATTCTCTGGCTAGCCTTGTCATTTCAGGGTTTAAATAATCCTGGTAGCTTTCATCCATAATCCATTGTGAAAAATAGGTCAACAGTCTGGCACCCGGAGCACTGATCTTTTTACATGCGGAAAGAACCGTTTTAAGGTCGCTTACATAATAAAAGGTGTCGAGGGCGATAAAGGCATCAAATGACTCACCCGGTCCGGGTGACTTCATATTGCCCTGGTAAAAGGCCAACCCGGGTTTTGCAAAATTTTGATTGGCATATGATATTCCGGTTGAAGAAATATCAATGCCTGTAAAATCGCTTCCAGGTAACTTTTTATGTAAATGTTGAGTGATATTTCCATTCCCACAGCCCAAATCCATCACTTTCGGTTTTTGCAGCTTTTGTAGCGCATTTATCATAACTTCCAATTCCTCCAGGTCGATGAGGCCATGTTGAGTTAGG
>JAGQWW010000262.1 GCA_020436955.1 Saprospiraceae bacterium
GTTCCAGGGGAACTGTCTTTTTATTAATCAGAAGGAAGACTATGTAGATATTTTTAAAAAGAAAAAAACAGTATTTGAATTATTGGGAAAGCCTGATTATAAAATCCCTTTTAATCTTTTGGGGCATCTTCCTGTCATTAAAGCCAAGATTGGTGGTATGGTGGTTTTTTGTGGTATCGACACTGGTTCTTCCATTCATCTTGTAGACGAAGAACTTACCAAGAAATATTGTCTAAATAAAGGAGCAGGCAATTATGAATACGTCAAGGGAATCGGCACGGAAAATTTAGTCCGTAAGGAAATTAAAATTATTCCACGTTTGGAGGCTGGAAATGCAGTTCAGTGGGAAACAGATTGTGTGCCGGCAAATTTGTCCCATTTGCAGGAGCCAACCTTCAATTGGAAGATTGAAGCGCTATTAGGTATGCCGTTTTTCAAACATTATAAATATATCCTTATAGACTATCGCAGCTTGAATATTTTCATGTGGGAATAATTCAATGTTAATTCATTGTAAACTTTATTTTTCTTTTTTGTTAAAAGAGTATTGACTTTTCGTAAATTTTACTTTACATTTAGTTTATATTCAATTAACATTTATTCCCAAATAAAGGAGCCGTAGCCCCATGAGATGTTTGCTATATATTTTGCTGGCCCTACCTTTTTGCACCATGGCGCAAAATAAAATTGCCTTTTTGGGATGTCCTCAGGAAAATCAAGTTGAAATTAAAATAGAATCACCTGCCTACAACGACAATTCATTCGTTACAGAAGATGGTTTGATTTACATTCACGCGGCTGTCAATGGCAATGCCGGTGTGTATTTGTTAGACACGGGAGCGCCGTCTCTGGTTTTAAATCAAAAAACCAGCCCGCTTACTTCCACCAAAACATCTAAAGCTTTTGCTGTCTCTTCTAATTTACCGGTAAGCTTTGTAGAGATTAATCAGTTTCAATGGGGAGAATTTAGAAAGGATGTTTTCGAAGGCCTGATGTTGGATTTAAATCATTTTGAAGGGCCACATAAAGCTGCAATTGATGGTTTGATAGGCTTTGACATTTTAGAAGGAAAAGTGTTGATGGTCGACTATCAAAATAACCAAATAGACCTGCTAAAATCAAAAGCTTTTAAATCAATTAAGAAAGAAGATGCCCCCTCCTATAGTATCGATTTCGATCTGTATCAACATTTACCTGTCATTGAAGTAACCATTGATGGTAAAATGTACAAATTGGCTTTGGATACAGGTGCAGAGAAAAACCTTCTACATACTCCAATATTTAAAGACCTTGCTGTTGAAAACGTTGAATACGATCTTTTGCAAGGTTTGGATAAACACATCAAAAAGGTTTCAAAAGGATATTTGAATCATTTGGAGGCAGGAGAATATAGAATTCAACGTACACAATTCTTATTTACGGACCTTTCACACATACAATCTGATGCATTCGGATACGATATTGATGGCTTGTTAGGTCTTGACTTTTTTGAAGGAAGAAAATTCGCCGTAGACTATAGAAAACACAAGATTTACATTTGGTAAAGATTTGATTTAACCTGGACGAAGTCCAATACACTAAAGCTCTGATTTATCAGGGCTTTTTTTATTTTTACGCTATAGCTTTTAAGCCATTTTAACTAACACCCTTTACCATGTCAAACACAAATCTTCAGGAAAAAGTCAATCAAATCATAGCCGAAGGATACCAGGTTCCAATTAGTGAATTGATATCAAATGGTTTTAAACTTTTTAATAAAAACATGGGTAATTTTGTAGTATTTACCCTTGTTTACCTTGCCATTGTCGGTCTATTAAATGTAATTCCTGTATTGGGTACTTTAGGATCTGTTTTCCTTACTCCACCCTTGGCAGCAGGGTTTTTTCTTGCTGCTAATCGGACCCAAAAAGAAGGGAACGCTGAATTAGGATTATTTTTTAAAGGTTTTGATTATTTCAAACCACTAGTTCTTAGGAGTCTTACTTTTTTGGGTATTGCCATCCTATTGATGATACCTTACGCCATTTTGGTTTATGATTCAGACTTTGCTGTTTGGATGGAAGCTTTTACGTCGACATACGATCCCGAAATGATAGAAACCTTTCCCGGTTTTCCGGCTTGGTATATTAATCTTACCCTGTTGCCACTTATTTATTTCAGCGTCTCCTATTTATTTGCTGATATGTTTATTCTTTTTTACGGTGCTCATTTTTGGGAAGCAATGGAATGCAGTCGAAAGCTAATCACCAAAAAGTGGTTTTCCTTTTTCTTTTTGGTGTTAATAATGGGAATAATTATCGGATTTAGTGCATTACTATGTGGTGTAGGCGTGCTATTTACATTACCTGCCTATTCCTGTGCTATCTATTTAGCCTTTTACACCATTACCAGAATGGATGAAGAAGAGGAGGACGAAGTAATGGATCACCTTATTGTTTAACCATCCTTTTTCAACTTCCAATTGTTGTTCAGCATGCGGAGAATAAGAAAACCCAAACCGTCCATTTCATAAGGACTTGTTGCCAAAATGATGACCGCGGTTTGGGTTTTTGGTACGATGGCAATGAAACTTGAATGACCACCTGTTACCCCTCCCAAAGCAATCAATGGGAAGTATTTTTTGAACGATACACCATGCCAACCCAGACCAACCCTCGTGTTGGTAGTCACCTTGGTATTAATCCTCATTTTCCTTAGTTCGGGTAAGGTATTCGAAAGTGGGCCATTGTATCCTTCAAAATTGTAGCGTGCAAATTTTGCAAGGTCAGCCAAAGAGCTTTTTAAGCCAACAGCACCCTCATAAGACTGATACGTCCAGGGTTTTATGAGGGTGCCGCTGATATCAAATCCTGGAAGAATTTCATGAAAAGGATAATTAAATCCGGTATCGGATAATTGGAGCGGATTTTTTACCAGTTTTTCAAATGAAGCTGGAAAGGATTCACCGGTGACCTTTTCAAGAATAATTTCCAATAGTGCATAATTGGTATTGGAATAAAGGTAGGAGGTCGGCCCCGTTGTAGCATAGTATTTAACAAAATCTAAAAGTGCATCTTTTGAATAATATCCAAAAGGATTACGGCTGTCCATTTCACTTGCGCCAAACCCATTTGGCCTTATGGGAAACCCTGAAGTATGGGTCAACAAATGCTCCAGTTTGATTTTTTGAAGGTCCTCATTCTGATAATCTATTATGAAGTTGGTAATAGGGTCTTGTAGTGAAATTCCATATTTCTTTTCCACTTCAAGCAAGGTTAATGCAGTAAAAATGTTTGTAATGGAACCTATCTCAAAAATGGAATTTTCTGATAAATGGTGGCTCGTGATAAATTCCTGGTCTCCAAAATTGAAAAAATAGCTTGAGTCTTCAATTACAACTCCAATCACAAATCCAGGTATCTTATCGTCGGTAATATTTGTTTCGTAGCGGATGATGGTTTCTATTTCATGTCGTAAGTTTTGCCAAACTTGACTATGTAATGCTACAGGAAGGAAGAATAACAAACACCCAATTAATTTATGTTGTATATTTGATTTCATTCTTCCCTTTATTTTCAAACAAATTTTAAGTCGGATTTTTTAAAATCCTTTGTCAGGCTTTCCTGTACAAAAAAGTCGCCATTCTGTGGCTTTTAATGGCTTTTATGTATAAATTGCTTATATATATTAAATTTTAACATTTGTATGAAAAGAAAAGTTACTCGTCTCAACACTATTTTTCTAGCCTTATTAGGGGTTTATATTGTCCTGGCATTTTCCAGTAATCCTCCCAATGGATACACAGGAGCTCCCGGCGAACAAACCTGTCAATCCTGCCATTCCAACATGAATCCTAATTATGCAGGAACGGTGGAAATACTGGGTCTTCCAACAACCATTCAACCAAACAGTATTCATAATATCACTATTCGGGTAACTGCTACTGCCGGTAGTCCGGTTAGGTCAGGAGTAGAACTCACTACATTAAATGGAAATAACCAAAATGCAGGCACGGTCATCGCAACCGGCGCATTTTTGACTCAGGCCTCCGGTGGGGGCAGGACATATGTTAAGCATAGCAATGCACAACCCTTTAGTTCCAACATTACCGATTTTACTTTTACCTGGCAAGCACCTTCAGGACCGTCAAATGATCCTATCACCATGTATGCTGCTGCCGTGTTAGGTAATAATGGAAACGGGAATGGAATGGATCGTGTCGTGACTACCAGTAAAACAGGTACTATGGCTATGGCAGCAACACCACTTTCAGTCTCAATTGGTAATGTGAGTCATGTAAGTTGTTTTGGAGGAAATGACGGTGCCGCTCTGGCAACCGGTAGCGGAGGTACCCCACCCTATTCTTTCTCATGGAGTACCGGATTTATGGGTGCATTTCCAATGAATCTAGATGAAGGTATTTACATCGTTACCTGTACAGATGCTGCAAGCATGACAGCAACGGCCATGGTAACGATTACTGAACCTTCACAGATTGTCGTTAGTACAGTCAGCGTTACAGCTATCGATTGTGATAATCCCAATGGTAAGGCAACTATCAATGCAACTGGGGGTAATCCGGG
>JAGQWW010000263.1 GCA_020436955.1 Saprospiraceae bacterium
GTTCCCGAGATCCATTTTTGCACCGGTACTATGTAGGTGATGTTTGGTTTAATGTCCAGATTTTGACTTATCACTTTTCCTTCTGTAGTAACAATCCTGTAACTAAGCTGAGATAAATTTGAGTCCTTTACCAGAAAGTTCAAATATTCCGAAGTGGGATTTGGGAATATGGAAAGGTCCAATTCTGTTTCTCCAGAAATGTCTTTTGTATTGGATAATTGGCAACCAGGAATAAGACATCCATATTCGTCAACCTTTAGCATCCAGCCGTATTTAAGTTTGTCTGGTTTGTCATCTATAGTGGTATATCCAACTGCTATAAATCCATTGTCTAGCGTTTTTTCAAAATCATAAAGCCAATTCTGATAAGCCGTGTCTGTGTCAGTTAGAAAGGTAAAGTTTCTCATCCAAAGACTGTCACCATCATAACCTACTTTTCCTATAATTCCTTGAAAGCCTACATTTTCATCAATGAGTTCTCCGCAGTAAGCCACACCATCCCCTGTATCAATAATTTTATCAATGTCATTGAATTCATTTCTAAACTCATTTCTCATTAACCTGCTCCAAGACACATTTTGATTTTTGTCCAGTTTAAATAAAAGATGTTCTATTTGAAACACCTGAATAACCAAATTAACTTGTAATGGAATTCCTCTTTTTGCCCCAATTATCTGGCCGCCATCATTAGTAAAAATTATACTTTCTGCAGCAGACCAAAGTGAATCAGGCTTGGATTCATATTTCCACTGAAGCTCTCCAGCGTGATTGTATTTTAATACTACAGTCTGTTCATGATAATTATTAAACCTATAATGAATATCTCCTTTCCCAGCTCCAATAACAAATCCGGTTGAATCCGCGATAATATCAGTGGGCAAAAAACTGTAAGTTGGGTCGGCATATAATTTTTCCCAAATAATATTTCCCGTACTATCCAATCTTAAAAATCGTCCTTCGAATCTGTTTCTATTATGATTTACAATTCGTTCAACCAACAACCAATCATTATTTAGTGGTACTAATGACAGGGGTGATGGATTACCAAAATAATCACCTGGAAACCCTAACCAGCTATAGTCTTGTACATCTCCATAGGTATTCATTTTTAATAAAATAGTTTCACGTTTATTTGACTTTCGACCGTGACCTGCGATATAAAAAGAGCCATTTTTTTGGATTAGTGTTGGTGTTACCAATTCAAATATTAAACTATCGGTTCCAATCTTCTTAAAAAACTCTAACTCCCCATTTAAATTCAATTTCGCAAAGAAAGACCCACTTTCAACGGAGTCAACCAATGTGCCGCATAAATAGTAACAAGAGTCAGTAACCTCTACATTGGTTACTATCGACTTATTTATTCCAGCAATATCAATTCGATTATTAAAAGTCACCTGACCTTTTCCTTCCAATGCCAGGAAAAAAAGGAAAACAACCAATACACCAAATCTGCATAGGTAAGTTTTTAGCATAGCTTCATGTTAAATGTACTTCAAGGTACTATAAATGGTTTGGGATTTTTGATTTTTGGAAGACGTTTCTTGTTTTGCGCGAGTCAAAGACCCAAAAAGTTCAACATTGCAAGCCTGGAGATGCTTACAAGCATCCATCCCCCTGCTGTGTAACCGACGGTTTAAACCGTCGGTTACACAGCAGGGGCAGCGGAGCGATAATCAAACCCTAATAAAACTCCTCACCCACAACAATCTTCCTTCTGAAAAAAATTGGAATTTTGGAAGACCTTTCCCGTTCTCCTTGGGTATAAGAACCTAATAAATTCAACATTGAAGGTCTGGAGATTCGCACCAGCATCCCTTCTTTTCTGCTGTGTAACCGACGGTTTAAACCGTCGGTTACACAGGGGAGGCCATCTCGCACTTCCGAATTAATCACCCCTCCCGCTAACCTTTTTTCCGATAAATGGTTATTTTGGCGACAACCCTTATCATCTTATATACCTAACCAAAATAACCATGGCGAAAGTCGATATTGAAGCAAATAAAAATGAGGACCACAACAAACTCCTACTCTCCAGATTGAATTATCGTTTGGAGAAAATACACCAGGGAGGTGGGGAAAGCAAAATCGCCAAACAACACAAAAAAGGGAAAATGACCGCCAGGAAAAGAATAGAAAACCTGGTAGATAAAGACAAACCTACCTTTGAAATAGGTGCCTTTGCAGGTTACGAAATGTATGAAGAATATGGTGGATGCCCTGCCGGTGGCGTAGTAGTAGTCATAGGATATGTATGCGGTAGACAGTGTGTAATTGTAGCCAATGATGCCACAGTAAAAGCAGGTGCCTGGTTTCCCATAACCGGCAAAAAGAATCTTAGGGCTCAGGAAATTGCCATGGAAAATCGATTGCCTATCATTTACCTGGTAGACAGCGCCGGCGTATTCTTGCCGATGCAAGATGAAATCTTTCCCGACAAAGAACACTTTGGACGCATCTTCCGCAACAATGCCAAGATGTCAAGCATGGGCATCCCGCAAATTGCAGCCATCATGGGTTCTTGTGTAGCAGGAGGAGCCTATCTTCCAATCATGAGCGACGAAGCTTTGATTGTAGAAGGTACAGGGAGTATCTTCCTGGCTGGCCCTTACCTGGTAAAAGCAGCAATTGGTGAATCTGTCGACCAGGAAACACTGGGAGGTGCAACCACCCAATCTGAAATCTCCGGTGTAACTGACTACAAAATGCCGGATGATGAGACTTGCTTGCAAACCATCCGTGACCTGATCGATAAGATGGGACACTTTGACAATTCAGGTTTTGACCGCGCCAAACCTATGGCTCCGGAAAGAGATGTCAAAGATGTCTATCGGATTTATCCTGAAAAAGGCGCTAAACCATACGACACGAAAGAACTTTTAAAGTGCCTGGTAGACGAGTCCAAGTTTACGGAATACAAGGCTGGGTATGGCAAAACCATCATTTGTGCCTATGCACGCATCGATGGCTGGTCAGTAGGGATAGTGGTTAACAACCGCGAAGTTGTAAAGAATGCCAAAGGTGAAATGCAGTTTGGAGGGGTGATTTATTCAGACTCAGCTGATAAAGCAGCCCGCTTCATTATGAATTGTAACCAAAAGAAAATCCCGTTGGTATTCCTGCACGATGTAACCGGATTCATGGTTGGTTCGAAGTCGGAGCACGGTGGTATTATTAAAGACGGTGCTAAAATGGTAAATGCGGTGTCCAATTCGACTGTTCCTAAATTTACAGTGGTGATGGGTAATTCATACGGTGCCGGTAATTATGCAATGTGTGGAAAAGCCTATGACCCAAGGTTTATCGTAGGTTGGCCTAGCGCTAAAATTGCAGTGATGGGTGGAGCTCAAGCTGCCAAGACCTTATTGCAAATCCAGGTTTCATCCCTGAAAGCAAAAGGTGAAAGCCTTTCTCAGGATGATGAGAAAAAATTGCTGGATGAAATCACCGAACGATACGAAAATCAAACGACTCCTTATTATGCAGCCTCTCACCTTTGGCTGGATGCTATCATCGATCCTGCAAAAACCCGCGAGTGGATTTCCATGGGAATAGAAGCTGCGAATAATGCGCCGGTAGAAAAATTCAATCCGGGAGTACTTCAAACATAAAAATCGAAAGAATGAATTATACCAACTTACTTATCGAGGTAGATGCTGATAACATCCTAACCTTGACTATAAATCGTCCCCAGGCCCTCAACGCCCTCAATCGGTTAACAATCCAGGAACTGGAGGATTTTTTCACGAAGGCTTATAAAAACTATGAGCAGGTTTCGGGCATTATTATAACCGGAGCGGGCGAAAAAGCTTTTGTAGCCGGTGCCGACATCAAAGAGTTTTTAGAATTGGATGGTGATGGCGGAGCGCAGTTAGCCCAAAAAGGTCAAAACGTCTTTTTCAGCATTGAAAATTTCCACAAACCGGTTATCGCTTTGGTAAATGGTTTTGCCCTGGGTGGAGGATGTGAATTGGCCATGTCCTGCCATATGCGTGTTGCAACTGAAAATGCAAAATTTGGACAGCCGGAAGTTAACCTTGGACTTATTCCGGGGTATGGTGGCACCCAGCGACTTATACAATATATCGGCAAAGGAAAGGCCATGGAATTGCTAATGACTGCTGATATGATTGGCGCTGCTGAAGCCCATACGCATGGCCTGGTCAATCACGTTACACCTGCAGGAGAAGGCATGGGAAAAGCTAAAGAAATCTTGAAAAAGATAAGCACCAAAGGTCCTGTAGCTATTAGCAAAATCATCGAAACAGTGAATGCCTATTTTGACAAAAATCAAGATGGGTTTGCGAGAGAAGTAGTAGAATTTGGACATACTACAAGAACACAAGATTTTGTAGAAGGTGCCACAGCATTTGTAGAGAAAAGAAGAGCAGATTTTAAAGGAAATTAGAATTCACTTTACCCTCTTCTGACTTCGGGCACATTTGCCTATGTTTGTTTTTTTGAATAATTAAAATGTAAAAGATATGAGCCTTCAGGAAAAAGAAACTGTCGTAAGTGATAATCTTGCTTCTGAACATAATACAACTTTTTGGGTCC
>JAGQWW010000264.1 GCA_020436955.1 Saprospiraceae bacterium
CAAAGATTCAACCTACGCCTGGTCAACTTGAATGGCCAGACCCAGCAAATAGATTATATCGATGCTTTCCAGGGCCAAATCAACCACCAAATGAACATCCCAAACGTAACAGCAGGTATGTATTTCCTTGAAATCAGCAATGAGTCAGGAAATAGAATGGTGAGAAAAGTGATGGTGAAGTAAGCTGTTGGCTTTTAGCCATTGGCCATGAAAAAAGGCAACCGGAAATTCCGGTTGCCTTTTTTGTTTTTATGCTGCGAAGCGTAATTCCATACATACCAGAAAGACAAAGACTGTCTGAGTACATGAAATGAGATGGAAGATGGAAGATGGAGGATGGAGGATGGAGGAAATTTACGATTTACGAGTTTACGAATTACGGAAAAAAGATAAAGGATAAAGGATCTTGTGGAAAGGTGGGTGACTACGCTGCTGGAAGATGACAGATTCCAATAGCGAATAGCGAATAGCAAAAAGCGAATAGCCAACAGCCCCCAAAGACCACATTATACCTTCCTCCGCTGTCCTTCCAAAAAGTCTCTGACTGCTGTAAATGAAACTGTTTTATCTTCAAAATAATGTACTGCTTCTTCCATTTCATTAGCCTTGGCACCCAGGTGGTTCAAAATATTGGTGAGGTGCATTTTCATATGCCCCTTTTGGATACCGGTAGTAACCAGCGATTTTACGGCAGCAAAATTTTGGGCTAATCCTACAGATGCGATTACCATCATCAATTCTTCAGCGTTGGGCTGACCAAGAAGTTCTAGTGAACGCTTAGCCATTGGATGCAATTTGGTAAGTCCACCCACTGTACCTAAAGCAAGTGGGATATCCATCCAAAATCTGAATACTCCGTTTTCTATCGTGCATTGGCTCAAGCTGCGGTATTGACCATCTTTGGCAGAAAAGGTGTGTCCACAAGCTTCAATTGCTCTAAAATCATTGCCTGTAGCCAGCACAACTGCATCGATACCATTAAAAATACCTTTGTTGTGTGTCGTAGCACGGTAAGGATCAATTCTGGCAATTCTTACAGCTTTTGCAAAGCGCTCAGCGAAATGACGGGCACTGGTTTCACCTTCAAAACATCCAAGTTGTTCAACCGGACAAGTAACCTCTGCTCTCACCACACATTCAGGTGTAAAATTGGACAAAATGGCCATGATGATTTCAACATCGCGTTCATCGTCATCAAAGATGGGATGTCCTTCAATAAAGTCTTGTAGGGTGTCTCCAAAATTCTCCAACACTGAGTTTATAAAATTAGCACCCATACTATCACAGGTCTCAAATTTGACCCGCAACTGATAATAATCCGATTCAAGTCCTGTGTAATCTAATAGCTCAATATCCAACACACCGCCACCACGCTTTTCCATGTTCGCGGTAATCTCTTTTGCGCCACTTCTCAACCTATCTTCCAACTCATGAAACACGCTTTCCAGCTTTCTGAAAGCACCCTTCCAACTAAAGTGCACCTGACCAACCTTGGTTGTCCCCAAAATAGTAGCATTGAACCCTCCGCGGGTCAGCCAGAATTTACCCCCGGCAGCTGCGGCAGCAACCACTGAACTTTCTTCAATTACCATAGGCACACAATAGGTCTTGCCATTGATAAGAAAATTGGGTGCTACACTGTAGGGCATTGGAAAATTGGAAATAGTGTTTTCACTAAATCCGTCTAAAATTCTTTGTTGCTCCTCATCGCCATGCCAATAGCTCATCAATTCCCGGGCAACTGCTTCCGGATCTTTGAAGAAATTTTCTACAATCCAACGTATTTTACCACGTTTAGATAATTTAGAAAACCCCGTAATGGTTTTGGTCTTTTCCTGGCTCATGCTATTTTCTTAAAATGGCTGCTTAAACAAAAGCAGGAAACTTCTGTTCAAAACACATTGCCGATTTATCTGAATATGGGGATGATTTCTTGTTGTTAGTACCGGCTCATTTGAAAGCCGATTACAAAGTTACCAAACCCACATCTATTTTAAACATAGAATGTCCTGATTATATGCATATGTTCTCCATTTTGTTTTTGGTTTGTGCTACCCTCCTTGCTCCCGAACCCACTGCCAAGGGTACTTTAAAGATTAAAATAGACAATGTAGAACCGTCAAAAGGTACTATACACATTGCCATTTACAAGGGTGAAAAAAACTTCCTCGTAGAAGATGAAGCAATGTTGGTCTCAGCAAAAGTCAACGATGCAAGGACTCAGGAAATCCTGGTACCAGATTTACCTTTCGGCGAATATGCTTTCGCGATTTTCCAGGACTTAAACGAAAACAAGGAACTCGATACCAATCTAGTAGGCATTCCCAAGGAACCATTCGCATTTTCAGGTATCCCTGAAAGCAGATTTAGAGAACCATATTACAAGGAAGTAAAGTTTAACTTTGAAAAGGATGGTCAAATTATCCCATCACGACTCGACACCTTCTGGTAATTTTTTTAAAAGCTAAAGAACATCGATCACCCCGCAAAATGATCTTCTTCTACTTTTAGGTTTCCTATATTTTTCTATATTCACATTCGGTTTTAATTTAAACTGAGGATTTCAGTCATTAACTGAATTTATTCAATATGAATATCGGAATACCTAAAGAGTGGAATGACCCACGTGTAGCCCTGACCCCTCCTACTATTAAAAAAATCAAAGAACTTGGTGTTGAAGTACTGGTAGAAAAAGATGCAGGAATTGCTTCTTCTTTTTCAGATGCCGACTTTGCTGAAGTCGCCAAAGTAGTGGATCGAAAGGATGTCCTGGCAGCTGAAGTTATCATATCTATCAATCCGTTACCGGTGGCAGATATGAAAAATCTGGCTCCTGATACCCTTGTAATCTCCCAATTCAAGCCTTTCTTTGATGACACCATCATTACCCAGCTAAAAAATATGAAGCTGCGGGCCTTTAGTTTGGATATGATTCCAAGAACAACATTGGCCCAAAGTATGGACGTACTTTCGTCCATGGCTTCTGTAGCCGGATACAAGGCCGTTTTGGTAGCTGCTAACCATTTACCACGCTATTTCCCAATGATGATTACTGCAGCAGGTAGTATTCGCCCTGCTAAGGTGCTTATACTGGGTGCCGGTGTAGCCGGTTTGCAGGCCATTGCTACTGCTCGCCGTTTGGGAGCTCAGGTAGAAGCTTCTGACACCCGATTGGCTGCCAAAGAGGAAGTTGAATCCCTTGGTGCAAAATTCGTAATGGTGGAAGGTGCTGCAGACGACTCCGGTGCAGGTGGATATGCAGTGCAACAAAGCGAAGACTTCCTTCGACGACAAAGGGAAGAAGTGCAAAACCGTGCCGCTAAAGCAGATGTAATTATTACAACTGCACAAGTTAGAGGTCGAAAAGCACCTATCCTGCTGCCAAAAGATACCCTTGATAAAATGCAACCGGGTTCTGTGGTGGTTGACCTTGCTGCTTCTACGGGTGGTAACTGTGAAATGACGAAAGACCGGGAAATTGTTAAATACAATGGGATAACTATTGTAGGTGACTCTGACCTGGCTGCAACCATGCCGCAGGATGCCAGTACCCTTTTTGCCAACAACCTGGTTAACTTCCTAAAACTTTTCATCAAGGAAGGACAGTTGTCCCTCAATATGGAAGATGAAATTATCAAGGGAGCCTATATCACCGGCGAATAATCCTATTAAAAAATTGCAAAACCTTTCAATATGGACGTGGTAATTCAATTTTTCGAAGAAAACCTACTCCTCATTTATTTGCTCGTTTTTACCATCATTTTGGGTTTTGAAGTCATTTCAAAAGTACCCACCGTACTGCATACACCGCTGATGTCAGGGGCCAACGCAGTCAGTGGAATCGTGGTAATCGGTGCTATTCTTTTAATTCGCCATGCAAATTCGGACGACTATCTCACGCTTGGCCTGGGAGCGCTTGGCTTAATGCTGGGCATGGTCAATGTGGTCGGTGGTTATGCCGTTACTGACCGAATGCTGGCTATGTTTAAAAAGAAGAAAAAGAAGTAGAACCGGTTTGCTAAAACCCATCTTGTAGACTTTAAAAAATAAACCATGATATTCAAGTCCATCCTCGATGTACTAATTTTGGTAGGAGCAGTAGGAATTGTCTGGGGCCTAAAAAGACAAAGTTCTCCCGATACTGCCCGCCGGGGTAATCTTATTGCTGCCTTCGGTATGGGGGTAGCCATCCTCGGTACACTTTTTTACCCTATCGAAAATGCCGGTAACAATTATTTGTGGATTGTTGGAGGTATCGCACTGGGAGCAGTTATCGGATATTTCGCTGCTATAAAAGTAGCGATGACTTCCATGCCTCAAATGGTCTCCCTCTTCAACGGATTGGGGGGTGCCTGTGCGGTTGTACTGGCCATGACTGAATTTTACCATTTTTATGAAATGGATATACCCATGGATATGGGTGCATATGCCATTACCCTGTTTACGCTTTTTGTAGGAGGTGTAGCCTTCACAGGTAGTTTGCTTGCCTATGCCAAATTACAAGGTATAG
This sequence comes from Saprospiraceae bacterium, assembly GCA_020436955.1. Lineage (GTDB taxonomy): Bacteria > Bacteroidota > Bacteroidia > Chitinophagales > Saprospiraceae > JAGQWW01. The sequence goes on from JAGQWW010000264.1 coordinate 4,511, forward strand.
GTTGGTCAGAAAAATTGGGTATTCCTCGT
>JAGQWW010000265.1 GCA_020436955.1 Saprospiraceae bacterium
ATACCACTTGGAAATTACCTGGCAGGGCTCAATTTATGAAGCTGACGCTACCACCAACCTGGAAAAAGTGGTCATTGATAGTATTGCCTACACGCAAGCCTTCAATGATGTCTATGGTGAGCATGAAGGAGTGATAACCTACTTTAAGGATCCGGTTGGTCCGGGCAACTATTTCAGATTCCAGGAATATAGACAAGTCGATTCTTCGCTGGCACATGCAAGCATTAAACTCAGCCTGCAAAATGACTGCATCCTGGGTGATACCATTTTTATATTAGAACTGGGTCGCTCTGTGTACAATGATGAAAACAATGATGGCAACCAAATAAAAATTGTAGTGGAACCGGCGTATACGCATCGGGAAGGAATTGAATCTGTCATTAAAATCCAATCCATTGATGCCAATATTTACAAATTCTACGATCAGTTGGACCAACAAAAGTTGGCGCAATTTAATCCGTTTGTAGAACCGGTTTTCCTAAGAGACGGGCAATTTGGCGATAGAGCCTTTGGATTTTTTGGGGCCTTAACCAGGAGTGAAGGAGTCTCCTTCACTTACCCGGAATAAGCCTTAAAATTTATAATGGTACCCCAGCATGAATTTTTGGGTTTCATAATAATCCACGGAAGAATAGCTAAATCCATTCCCGTTGATTTGTTTTTGGATATACATAGTATTTAAAATGTCCTGAGCCGAAAAAGAAAGTGAACTGCCATTGAGCAGGTCCCAATTCAAACCTGCGTTCAGTGAAAAACGATCCGAAATAGTCCCCTGTGGCAAAATATCAGGTAAATAATAAACACCTTGTACCTGAAATTTAAAAGCAGGGGATAAAACCACACTATTCGTCAATTTCAAATTTCCGGAAACGATAGATTGCCCTTCAATTTGAATGGTCTGCTGTTCCGGATATAAGACACTAACTGTATAGGCATCGATTGTATTCTGATAAATATTTGCGTTAAAATCCGATTTGATGGATTCGTTCCAATTGCGGGAAATAATAAAATCTGTACCAATCAAATGACTCTTTCCGGCGTTTTGAAATACATTGTAAATCCAATTATTGGAAGAAGCAATCGTACTAATACGAGTAATAGTACCATCGATGAATTTTCCATACAATGCGAAATACAAAAATCCATTTAATGAAGCTCGTTTGAGCCCTAATTCAACATGATTGGTAAACTGAGGGCTCAATTCCGGATTGCCTACTTTTATAATTTCCGCATCATCATATTTAGGGAAAATCCGGATATCAACTTCACGAGGACGGTCTACTCTTTTATTGTAAAATAGAGACAAATTGAGTTGGTCCGTCAGGCGATATGCCATCCGAAAATCAGGGAACAATTGGAAATATTGATACCCCCCAGTTTTATAGGTTGGATGATCAGGATTAACCTCATATACCAGATCGACATATTCCAATCTAAGGCCTGCTTCAATTTCCAACTTTTGAATCTCGTAGAGATAATTGAAATAAGCTGCCGGAATAAATTCCTTGTAATTGGCCCATCCTCCTGCAGAAACATCCAAAGGACTATTAAAACCGGGCTGGAAAGTCATATTGGTCGGTATATCTCTATATCGAACTTTCAAACCACTTTCAAATTTACCATGCGGACCAGGCTGGGTATAATCAAGCGAAAAGTCGTATACATGTTCATCAGAAATCAACTTAAAGGAGTCTTTCCCTTCAAATTGAGGATATATATTGTCGAAAAAGTACTTTTCATCTTCCTGATGGAAGGTATAATTAAACGCAGCTTCCAGTTTGTGTCCCTTATTTTCAAAAAGATGCTGGTATTTAACGGTACCGATGGCAGTGGTTTTCACCTCATCTTCCAAAAACTGCCAGAGCCTTGTATTTTCTGAAAAATCTTGGGTAAAAAAAGGTTGATCTCCCTTATCAATAATGATTTCCCTGCCAAACAATCCGGATACATTTATCAGGTCCTGTTTGCCCAGCTCCCAGTCGAGGCCTGTAGTGGCTGTAATAAAATGAGTAGTCCGGTTTCGTTTTAATTGTTGGTTTACAATATCCCCGTTGGCATACGTACGGGTGACAAATTCGTTTTTATTGAGCGTCTGATTAAAAAGGTAATCGCCGGTTGCAAAAAGATTTACAGATTGCTTTCTGAAATTGATAGCAGCTGAAGGATTGATTTTTGGAGTACGCTGAAACTGCGGACGAATGCCGGGATAATTTTCCCTACGCATCGTAAGAGCACCCAGGCCGCCATTCAGATCTACCTTGCCATGCAAACCTAGATTTTTATCCTTTTTCAAAATTATATTGATAATTCCTGCATTCCCGTTTGCTGTGTATTTGGACGAAGGATTATTAATAACTTCAATCCTTTCTATGCCCGATGCGGGTATATTGTCCAAAGATTTCTGACCATCCAACCCGGTGAGTGCAGTTTGCTTTCCATTGATTAGAATGGTAACGTTTTCACTCCCTCTCATTTGGATTTTCCCATCCTGGACCGTCAAGCCCGGTAAGCTTCCAAGGGTTTCCAAAACAGTACCTCCTCTGGTCACTTGCAAGTCTTCGGAGGCAAAAGTCAGTTTCTCCATACTTCCGCTTACTGTCGACTGTTTTCCTGTCACCACCACTTCTTCCAACTGTTGGGCAACTTCGCTTAGGGCAATGGTCCCCAGATCGATAAAATCGCTTAAGGAACCAAAATATTCGGGCTTGGAATAGGTGGTATAACCAATGGAAGAGATTTCGAGGAGGTAAGATCCTGCATGGACATCTTCTAACAAAAAAATACCCTGTTCGTCAGACAGGGTACCGGAGATAAAAGATGAATCCGATGCAGATTTTAAAACTATGTTTGCAAATGGCACCGTCTCTTTTGTCTCTTTATCCAAAATTTTGCCGGTCACATTCGTAGTCTGTTGACTAAAACCGGTATTTGCAAACATCAAAGCTGCTAACAGCAGAAAATTAACCCGAATCATATTCAATTTAAACTGCATAGCATTAATCTTTATCGTCATCTTCTTCTTCCACTTTTTCAGAAACAACTTTTCCGTCAGGCGTCATTCTGAGCTCAATGGTTTTTTCTCCTTTTTCCATTTCAAACTCAAAAAATTTGCCTTCCATCGTTTCTGTCTTTTCTGACTCTTCAATTTTGAATCCAGCATATTTTTCGTCCAAAACACGTTGTACGTTGGCTGGAATGTCGGTTTTCTTAATTTCCATTTCAGTCTCCAACCATTTTCCTTCCTGGTCAAAATTAGCAGAACATTCAGTTCCATTCATTTTAAATTCGCCTTCCCAAACGGTAGCATTTTCTTTTTCCCACCTAACTTTCTTCACATCAGGAAATTTTTTGTGAAATGCCTTTTCTACTTTTTCAGGAACTACTTCTCCTTTGTTTTGAGCAAAGGAAAAGCTGGTAATAAGCGCAGCGGCTAATGCCATTAAAATTGTACGTTTCATAAGTTTAAGTTTATTTTTTGTACAAAGTAAAGACCCAATTTTGAAGCAAATTTGTCGCTAGAAAGAAATTGAAAATTTATGGCTCATATCTTTAAATTCATAGGTCAAAATCCAACCTAAAGTGGTACATATTTCCTTTGCAATAGCCAATCCCAGTCCGGTACTACCAGGATCTTGATGATCTTTATAAAACCTTCTGAAAATCAGCTCCTGGTCCAAAGCTACAGTTCCTGAATTAGTAACTATTAGGTGTGATTTTGTAAGCGACACTTCCAATCTTCCACTTTGACTAGTATGCCTAAATGCATTAGATACTAAATTATAAATCAGCATTTCAACCAGAACCTTATTTCCCTGAACATTAATGTTAGGTGATATTTCACTGGTTAGGTGCAATGCTTTATTTTCATACAATTCATGAAGGTTGGTAAGAGCATCCGAAACCAAAGCACTAAGCTGTATGTCATCCTGGTCCTTGAATTGGTTATTTTCCAACTTGGAAAGAAAAAGCAAGCTTTGATTCATCCTGGACATTCGCTTGAGGGCTTTTTCTATTTCCGATAGAATATTTAAATCCTTTTCAGGCAGGCTCTCCGATTGGTACAACAACTCCACTTTTGTATTGGCAATCGCCAGCGGTGTCTGCAGTTCATGACTGGCATTTTCCAAAAAGACTTTTTGTTCCTCATAAATTGCCAAATTCCGGTTGACCAATTGTTCCACAGTATTCGACATCTTGCTGAATTCAATAATATCAGTCTCCGGCAATTGAAATTTATCTTTACCATTTAAATTAAACCCATCCAACTGGGCAAGCATTTGATTGAATGGTTTCCAAATCCTTCCGGATATTTTTCGATTGAGCAAAACCAGTCCGATAATAATGGCAAGAAAAAAAATGAAGGTCAATATGGCAATACTCGAAAAGGTCTCATCATTCTCTTCATAATTCGTTTCAATTCTTAACATCATAGGCTTGCCGTGTATCACAACTTGTGATTCAAGGACCCTGAATTGATTTTCCTCTACTTCATCGCCTAGCTTAATTGTTTTAGTGGT
>JAGQWW010000266.1 GCA_020436955.1 Saprospiraceae bacterium
AAAGCATTTTTGCAGCTCTTTCAACACCTTTTACCAATTGGTCCACTTCTTCTCTGGTATTGTAGATACCAAAGGAAGCTCTAACGGTTCCGGGGATATCAAACCTGTCCATGAGTGGTTGGGTACAATGATGTCCTGTTCTAACAGCAATCCCCAATTTGTCCAGAATGGTCCCTACATCGTATGGATGTGCATTGCCAACATTAAAGGAAACTACTCCTGATTTATCGGCAGCAGTACCATAAATCTTTAAACCTTCAATCTGCGACAATTTTTCAGTTGCGTACGCTAGCAGATCCATTTCGTGGTGGTGAATATTTTCAACCCCGATTTCCTCCATAAAATCGATGGCCGCACTTAAACCAACTGCTCCTGCGATATTGGGAGTTCCTGCTTCAAATTTGAAAGGCAACTCATTGAAGGTAGTCTTTTCAAATGTAACCCTTTCAATCATCTCTCCTCCTCCATGATAAGGGGGCATTTGATTGAGCAAATCTGCTTTTCCATACAAAATACCCATACCGGTTGGGCCATACATTTTATGTGCAGAAAACACATAAAAATCAACATCCAAATCAACTACATCCACCTGCATATGCGGAATGGCCTGAGCACCATCGACAAGCACTACTGCACCAGCTTCATGTGCTTTTTGAACTATTGATTTGATAGGATTGATGGTACCCAGTGTATTGGAAACCTGGGTGATGGCAAGCAACTTGACTCCGGCTTCGAGGATTGCATCCATCGCAACCAAATCCAAAGAACCGTCTTCCAACACCGGAATCACCTTGATTACAGCTTCTTTCTTTTCCGCAATTAATTGCCAGGGAACTATGTTACTGTGATGTTCCATACCGGAAAGCAGGATAACATCTCCTTTTCCTATAAATTTATCGCCAAAGGAACTTGCTACCAAGTTGATGGCTTCGGTTGCTCCTCTGGTAAAAATGATTTCCTTTTCATCTGCAGCGCCAATAAACTTTTGGACTTTGTGTCTGGCCGCCTCAAACATATCGGTTGCACGCTGGCTCAATTTGTAGACACCGCGATGCACATTGGCATGATGCTTTTGATAGTAATTTTCAATGGCAGCAATGACAGAAGCAGGCTTCTGACTGGAAGCCGCGGTGTCCAAAAACACCATAGGATATCCATTGACCTCCTGATCCAATACAGGAAACTGCTCTCTGATTTTTGTTATGTCCATTGTCTCTACCATCACATCAAACATCTGTAATTACTTACTGATTTTTTCCTGCAAAAGTCGTTTCGCGAAAACTCTAACCTGTTCTTCCTCAAACTGGTCAACGACTTCCCCAAGGAAACCATATTGTAATAATGAGCGAGCCTGCTCATTGTTCAATCCTCTTGAGCGCAAATAGAAAACTGAGTCCTCATCCAACTGACCGATCGTTGCACCGTGGCTACATTTTACATCATCTGCAAAGATTTCCAATTGTGGTTTGCTGTCCATAACAGAAGTATCAGACAACAACAGGTTACTATTTTGCTGGAAGGCATTGGTTTTTTGCGCGTCCTGGCGAACCATTACTTTTCCGTTGAAAACGCCACGACCGTTATCTCCCACTACACCTTTATACTGTTCATTGCTGAAACAATGCGGCAATGCATGGTCAATAAAAGTCTGGTTGTCAACATGCTGTCCGTCTGCAGGCGCATATACTCCAAAGTACTGAGTAGTTGTGTTAGAACCTTGAAGGATGGTGTCCAGGTTATTCCTTACGATATTTCCACCCACATCCGCCAGGTAACTATTAAAAGTTGAGTCAGCTCCCTGGAAACAAAGAACATTGGATACCAAACTATTCTGTAAAGATTCGTTTTGTACTCGGTAGTAACTAAACTTAGCGTTGGCACCTACTTTGAATCGATTCAACAGGTTGACAAAAACTGAATTGTCAGCAGGAGCCCCTTCAAAGGTTTCAACTAATGAAAATTCAGCACCTTGTTCCACCACTACCATCACCTGTGAGTTAACCAATAAGTCAGCAGATGCATCGTTGGCATAAATCAAGTGAACAGGCTGATCGATTTTAGTATTTTTATTTACCCGTATAAAAAACGGATTTTGACTCATGGCAATGTTGAGTCCTACCAAAGATTGAGTAGCATTTTCCAATGCATGCTCGGTCAACTCACGAATCACCGATTCTTCCGTTTCAAAAGCTTCAACTGCTTTTTGAATGGTCAATCCTTCCGGCAAATTACTGATATTGGAAAGAGACTTCTGGAATACACCATTTAAAAATACGAGGTTAATGGCGTCCATTTTTGCCAATTCACCCGGGATATTGAAGTTTCCTTCAAATTCAGCATTCAGGTTGAAATCGCCTTTTAAAATAGGATTAATGGATGTGTATTTCCAGTCTTCATCCCTTCTAGATGGGAAGGTTAACTGATTCATCACATCCATACCTTTTTTCTTCAACTGATGGTACGGATGATTGCTTTGTCCATTGAGACGCAATTCATATTGCTCAAACAAGCGAACAAATTTCTCCTTGTATTGATCTGTTTTATTATTGACTACTGTAGACATGTGCTATTTTTTGTACCTGGTTTGTGAAAAAAATTAGACCGCAAGGGCTTCTTCTTTGATCCAGTCATAACCCTGGTCTTCCAATTGAAGAGCAAGGTTTTTATTACCGGATTTCACAATTTTTCCATTGTACAATACATGTACAAAATCAGGAACTATATAATTCAACAAACGCTGGTAGTGGGTAACTACTATGAACGAGCGTTCTGGATCCCTCAATTTATTTACTGCGTCTGCCACAATTTTAAGTGCATCGATGTCCAAACCAGAGTCTGTCTCATCCAGGATGCCCAACTTAGGCTGCAATAGTGCCATTTGAAGCATTTCATTACGCTTCTTCTCCCCTCCTGAAAAACCTTCATTCAAAGAACGCTGCAAGAATTTCTCATCAATTTCGAGCATTTTTGCTTTTGCACGCATTTCTTTTAGCAAGTCAACCGGGCTCAAAGGCTCCATTCCTCGACCTTCACGAATGGCATTGATTGCACTTTTCAAAAAGGTGGCATTGGTTACGCCAGGAATTTCTACCGGATACTGGAATGCAAGAAATACTCCTGCTTTGGCTCTTTCATCCACCTCCATTTCAAATAAATCTTCACCGTTGAAGGTTACAGAACCACCTGTAACTTCATATTCTTCACGTCCTGCCAAAACATTAGCGAGCGTACTTTTACCTGAACCGTTTGGTCCCATGATAGCGTGTACTTCACCTGCTTTAATATCAAGATTAATACCTTTTAATATCTCTTTACCTTCAATTTCGACCTTAAGATCTTTTATAGACAACATTTGCGTTATTGTTTTTTATATGATGTTTTGAATGAATTTTTATCCTACACTTCCTTCCAGGCTAATCGCCAAAAGTTTGGTTGCTTCTGCGGCAAATTCCATAGGCAATTCGCGGAAGACTTCTTTACAGAAACCATTAACAATCATATTGATGGCATCTTCCTCGCTTAAGCCTCTTTGCTTCAGGTAAAACAATTGGTCCTCTCCGATTTTCGAAGTAGTTGCTTCGTGTTCAACTTTGGAAGAATTGTTTTCTACCTCCAGATAAGGGAAGGTGTGAGCACCACAGCGGTCTCCCATCAACATGGAGTCGCACTGTGAGAAATTGTGCGCATTGGTAGCATTTTTACCAATCTTCACCAACCCACGGTAAGAATTATGGCTTTTCCCTGCTGAGATACCTTTAGAAATAATGGTACTCCTTGTATTTTTTCCAAGGTGAATCATCTTGGTTCCTGTATCAGCCTGCTGGTAATTATTAGTTACTGCGACAGAGTAAAACTCACCTACAGAATTATCTCCTTTCAAAATACAAGATGGATATTTCCAGGTAATAGCAGATCCTGTTTCGACCTGTGTCCAGGTAATTTTTGAACGGTCACCGGCACACAATCCACGTTTCGTTACGAAGTTGTAAATTCCTCCCTTCCCTTCTTCATCACCGGGATACCAGTTCTGAACCGTTGAGTATTTTATGGTAGCGTCTTCTTTCGCGATAAGCTCAACTACTGCCGCGTGCAACTGGTTTTCATCACGCATCGGGGCAGTACAACCTTCCAGGTAACTTACATAACTACCTTCTTCCGCTACAATAAGCGTACGCTCAAACTGTCCGGTATTGGCAGCATTGATACGGAAATATGTGGAAAGCTCCATTGGACATCTAACGCCTTTTGGAATGTACACAAAAGACCCATCGCTGAATACTGCAGCATTCAATGCAGCGTAGAAGTTGTCTGTGTAAGGAACCACAGAACCCAAATATTCCTTGATAAGCTCAGGGTGGTCTTTTACTGCTTCGCTGAAAGAGCAGAAAATAATACCCAGTTCTGAAAGTTTTTCCTTGAAAGTAGTTTTCACGGAAACACTATCAATTACCGCATCTACCGCTACTCCAGCCAGGACTTTTTGCTCTTCCAAAGGAATG
>JAGQWW010000267.1 GCA_020436955.1 Saprospiraceae bacterium
TTCCAGCAATTCATTTCGCCCCAGGAAGGAAGCAATGGTGGATACAAAAATTCGATGTTGGCCAATAATGGCTCTCAATTCATTACGAGTGGAAGCTTTTGCAATTTTGGAATCCAACAACTGTTCATGATATTTTTCATCAGCCCCAAACCTTGAACCAATTCTGGTATAGATTGCCTTGACCTCTTCCCCTATATTTTCCAGTGCTTCACATATTTCATCTACAGCACGATTTGTGTAAGCAAGCAGGAGGATATTCTCATCAGTTTGTTGCAGAAAATAGGCAGACAGGTGCTTCAACATCATGCTGGTCTTGCCAGTACCGGGAGGTCCCCAAAGCAAAAAATAGTCTTTGGAAGCAATCATTTTTACCAAAATGCCTTGTTGTTCCTCAGTTAACTCTTTGGAAGGAACAAAATCAAGGTCCTCAACCTTTGCCGGAGCATTTAAGCCCAGTAGGAGATTTCTTTTAGGCTTAGGAGCAGTAGCAAACTCAAAAAGGCTGCGATACATGCTGTTGAAGCTGGAGTCTAGCAGGTCATGTTCGAGATTCCAGTAGGTATCCTTTTCAAAAATCCGCAGGTTATTTTGGCGACTTCGAAGTCTTACACTGATGGTCTCCTGCCCCAATCCAATAATAGTCACCTTAAATACCTGACTGCGCAAAACTGTATCATCCTGTTTTTCAAAAGGATATAAGGCTGCAATATCACCGACTCTAAAATTGGCTAACGGATTGGTTTTATCGGTCTTTCGAAAAATGATAACCGGTTCTTCATCGCCAGCCTGGTTTATTTCAATTTTTAGATGAGATATTATATCAAAAGCTGCTTCTTTTTCATCAAATGAGCTCAGCCACAAGGAAGCGACCCCATTGGTACCTTCCAATCCCTGGGCACCGATTTTTGCCAACTGATGCTCACGGGCAATGAAGCCGGTAAATGCTCGCATATAGTCCTTTTCCAGGGTATCCAAAGCAAAAAATGTCTTTTCAAACAATTCCAAATCCCGCCTGTGGAATCCCTTCAATTGAGGATATCTGTCTATCCGCAATGCATCCAAAATACGAATCGGACCATAGCCCCAACTACCTTCTCCTGCATCTTTCAAAAAAGTCCAACCGGTCAACATCCTTTCAAGCGCTACCAGATGATTGCGGACTTCCATAGCTTCCATTTGTTGCGCCTTAACCGGTGGTGCATAACGCAGCGGCTTTTCATAATTGGAAGAATAGAGTATATAATTGGTTGGTTTCAGCTCATTTTCATACACTGATTTCACCAAAAGGTCATATAAAATCGTCTGGATAAAATGATTGTGGCTTAAGCCGTACAAATTGGCCATGAATGGCTTTCCACTTTTTAATTCCACAATTTTTGAAGCACCTTCTTTATCCTGAAAAAGATCCAGACGCCCTTGTATACCAAAGGTTTCTGAATAAAATGTGGGTTCCAGGTAGCAATTTTCCCTATCGATACCGTTGGCCGCAAAGTCCATCTTCACCATCTTATGCAGCACAGCAAAATGTCCTTTTGCCTTCACCATAATTTCCTTGACCTCCTGATCGGTCATGGTTGCAAATTGCAAGGGAAACAAATGGAAGACCTGGGGAAACAATTCCATAAATCCTGCTTCAGGATTCGCCATCAATTCATCTAAAAAATAATTGGCTATGTTTCCAATGATAAGGGAAGGACTGCTGCTAAATGGCAACAATTTTTTCAATAAATACAACAAAGGCTCCTGGCCGGAAGGCTGAAAACATTCCGCAATTGCCGTTACATCAATTAGAAAATCAGGTTCGATGACAAAGGCCCTGGGGCGCAGGTAAGAATCCTGATCCACCTCTACTTCCAATAAATTTACCGTTACAGGAAAACCAAAAGCAGCGCGCAGCAGTCGTATAGAAGCATTGAAATTCTCGTTTCTATCAGGGAGCCCGTATCTGATTTTATATTCCAAACCGGTTGATTCCTCCACGCCGAGCAGGCAACTTTCCGCTTCCAAATCAGCTGTAATGACTGTCCGAATTTTTGCATGATAACCTTTAATGGCTGCCGCAGGTGGAAACAGCGTATCTAAATCGTACAAGGCAGATTGCAAAGCCTCCGGAATGGTTGCGCCTTGCATTTCGGCCCAAACATTAGCTGTAATCGCAAGGGCTTGATCATACAATCGGCTCCAATCTTTTTCCCCTTCTTTTTCTGCAGATTGCTGAAACTGGTTTCGAAAACTATGCAGTTTGTAGCGTAATCTGGGCGAAATATTATACTTCTGACAAACATAACTTACACGGGCAAATAAGTTCGAAAAGGGAATCCTCTCTTCCTCAGTTGCCAGCACCATAATTTTGTTTAAAAGGCTCCACATAGCCTCCGCCTTCACCCTATTTTCCAGGTTTATCTGGTGGTGAATTTTTATCATTTCCCTATAAAAAAGCGGTGTAAATTCCTGGCGCATACAAGCTGTTTTTCGCGAGGCTTAAAAGTAATCATTCTAAATAAAAACTATCAAAATGTAGCAAATGAGTCCGCAAATCGTACACTTTCAGGCACTTTTGTTTTCAGCACTACTATTTACCACCACTGCCTAATTTGGAATTTCATTCTTTAAAGGCATTTTTTTGGTAAATTAGCCTTCGCTAAGTTTGATATTGACCGAATAATTTTTGGAAATTTGAAACCAGGATTTCCAAACCAAAAAGTAAAGCCAAAATGTCTAAAAACCTTACCGCCCTATCTGGAAGAAAGGGTCTTACCAATAATCTATTCGAAAAAATCGGGGATGCTGCAGCGGAAAGTGGAACACTGGACCAGGAAACCATAAAAGCAATCGCAGATGAGTTCCTAATGGGAACTGCCAATATTTATGGTGCCGCTTCCTTTTACGACTTCACTAAAAATGCCAATCAAGGCAAAAAGGCATATGTCTGCAACGGTTCTGCTTGTATGGTAGCAGGTACCCAGGGCAAAGTAAAAGATGCCCTTTCCAACCACTACAGTGAAGATGAGATAGGGGAAATGTGCTGCCTGGGACGTTGCCATGAAAACAGCGCATTTCATATCGATGGGCACAACTATTCAGGAGACGATTTGCAAAGCCTCGCAGATTTGGTGGCAAATCCTGTGACCAAACAAGACGATTATATAGGTACACATATCGGAACACCCGTTCTAACTGCTGATGTCCAGTCTTTAGAAACCCTCAAAGACATTTGTAAAAAAATGTTTGACATGGGGCATGAACCTGCATTGGAAGAAGTGAAAACTTCCAATGTAAGAGGAAGAGGAGGAGCCGGTTTTCCCATCTGGTTTAAACTGGATGCGGTAAGAAAAGCAGCAGGTGAGCCTAAATTCATCGTTTGCAATGCAGATGAAGGAGACCCCGGTGCCTTTTCAGACAGGTACCTGATGGAGGAGCGTCCTTACCTGGTATTAGTAGGTATGATGATGGCCGGATTCATTGCCGGGGCCGAAAAGGGCGTGATTTACATCCGCGCAGAATATCCGGAGTCTGTTGAAATTATTAATAATGCCATTGTTGCATTAGCACAGGCCGGCCTAGCCGGAGAGAATATCCTGGGTTCAGGATTTTCATTTTATTTCAAGCTGATAAAAGCACAAGGAGCCTATATCTGTGGTGAAGAAACCGCTTTATTGCAATCCATTGAAGGAAAACGTGCCGAAGTAAGAGTACGACCACCCTACCCTGCTCAGGAAGGACTTTTTGGAAAACCTACTGCCGTCAACAATGTCGAAACACTGGCATTCCTGCCCTACATAATTGATAATGGAGGAAAAGCATTTTCCAACCTGGGAACTGAAAAATCAACGGGTACCAAACTGGTATCACTCGATGCAGCCTTTAATCGCCCTGGATTGTATGAAGTTGAAATGGGTACACCACTTGCCAAAGTTGTAGAAACCCTTGGTGGCGGATTTGCGCGTAAAACTAAAGCTCTACATATAGGTGGTCCATTGGGAGGAATCGTACCGGTTGAAAAAATCCCGGAATTGACGGTTGATTTCGAATCCTTCCAGCAAAATGGCTTTTTGTTGGGTCATGCCTCGGTTATCGGAATTCCGGAAGATTATCCGATGGTGAAATATCTTGAACATCTCTTTGAATTCACTGCCCATGAAAGCTGTGGCAAATGTTTCCCTTGCAGATTGGGTTCTGTTAGAGGCGCTGAAATGCTACAATTGGCCGGAAAGGGTGAATATAAAATCGACCGCGAACTTTTCAATGACCTTGTTGATACGCTACAAAAAGGTTCGCTTTGTGGCCTAGGTGGAGGAATACCTCTACCGGTAAAAAATGCCTTGCAATATTTTGATAATGAATTAAATAAATACTTCCGGTAAACCCTTTTTTATCACCTTATTACCTGAATTATTTTTAAAAAATATACCATGTTAGTCCATCCATCTGAAACAAAAAATAAAACAGCTTCTCAAACTGTTGCCTATATAAATGGTCAGCCTC
>JAGQWW010000268.1 GCA_020436955.1 Saprospiraceae bacterium
CCTACCTTACCTTTCAAAGCATAAAAAATTTACCCAAGCATCGCATCACATGGAACCTCAACCTTGCAAAAACTGTGATTCTCCTGTCTCCGATGCCTTTTGTAGCCATTGTGGGCAAAAGGTAATAACCCAACGACTAACAATTAGAAATTTGTTGCATCAGACCGTAGAGGTGATCACCAACCTGGAAAAAGGGTTTTGGTATACGACGCTGATGCTCTTTAAAAATCCGGGACAGGTAGCACGAGAATTTCTTTCAGGAGCTACCATTCGCTATTTTAATCCTTTTCGGTTTTTGGTGATTTGGATGTCTATTACCGCTTTCATCAACCTCTCAACCAATCTGCTCGAACGCGCCGTAAACGCATCCAATGAGTTTTTTGCCAAACCTGGAGAGGAGGGATTACAGATGACTCCCGAAATGTTGGAAAATGCCAATAAATTCATGGAATATATGCCGTTGGTGGCCTTGATTTTTATTCCTTTTCTGGCATTGATGAGTTATTGGGTCTTTAAAAAGGAAGGTTATAATTTTGCCGAGCATGTGGTTGCGATGATGTATTTCTATACTGCATTTTCCATACTCAATTTGGCCTGGTTCCTTCTATATTTTGCCTATCCGACGGCCATTATTTTCAATCAGGCATTTTCCGGTATTGTAGCAATAATCTACCTCATTTTGGCTTATCGTTCCTGGTTTAAATTGAAAACGGGAGGTGCTATTTGGCGCGGCATAGTCATTTTTATCGGCGGTAATGGCCTCTATGGAATCTTTGCTTTGATAGGTACTGTAATCTACAAAACCATAATGTCTCTAATTAACTAAATGGGTTAGCAACAATGTGTGAACTCAGGCGTTAGGCAATATTAAGACAAACATTTGTATGCACGATATAGAGCCTTTTTACCACTGGAGAGACGATTATACTTCTGAAGACGACCCGCAGTCACCTTTTTATGGCCGGGTGTATGATGAGTTCGTATTTTCTCAAAAGGTCTACAACTATTTTATCCATCCACAATGGGATGAATTTGGGTCGCAGACGCTATATACCAAGCTACTTTTCGCAGACTACGACCGCGAGTTCGCCATCCTCGAATTTATAGGCGAATGGAACGATTGCCTTTACAATGACATCATGTTTCTAAAACGGGAAGTGGCGGAACCATTAATGGATGCCGGCATCTCCAAATTTGTGCTTATCTGCGAAAATGTGCTCAATTTCCACGGTTCTGATGATTGCTATTATGAAGAGTGGCGCGAAGAAGTAAATGACATGGGCGGATGGGTCGTAATGCTCAATACACTCGACCATGTGTACGACGAGATGCAAGACACCAAATTGCAATACCATGTCAACCTGGGACGCGATTTCAATGACTTCAACTGGCGACGTTTGAAACCAGCCAACCTCGTCCTGCAAATCGAAGCCATGCTGGATGGTAATCGAAAACAGCTAAGCTATTAGATACGGTGGCCGGTAGCCGGTGGCCGGAAAACGAATACCGAACTGCGAACGCCGAATAGCGAACACCGAACTCCCAACACCAAAAACCGAATACCGAATTCCAAGCTAATTATTTACCTTTAGCGCATATTTCAAAACTGTAAACTATAAAAGACATGAGCAAGAGAGCCATCCCTTTGGTCGATTTATCTCAATTTGTAAACGGAGACGAAAACCAAAGGCAAGCCTTTGTAGATAAATTAGGTCAAGCCTTTCACGAAACCGGATTTGTTGGTGTTATAGGACACGGTATTCCGGCCACGCTTATCGACGACTTTTATACCTCCGCTAAAAATTTCTTTGCACTGCCTGTTGATGTAAAACGCAGGTATGAAATTGAAGGCCTTGCCGGCCAAAGAGGGTATACTTCTTTTGGAAAAGAGCACGCCAAGCAGTCTGAAGTGCCCGATTTGAAAGAATTTTTCCAAATCGGTCAGTTCTTGTCTCCTGCAGATGCACATCTACGTTCCGAATATCCGGACAACGTACGCGTGGAGGAAGAACCAACTTTTTACGACCTGGCAGAACAACTGTACAAGTCTTTTGAAAAATCAGGTGGACACCTTTTGAGAGCTATCGCTTTGCACCTTGACTTGCCTGAAAATTATTTCGAAGACAAAATCCATAACGGTAACAGCATTCTGCGTGCAATCCATTATCCTCCGATTACTTCAGAGCCTAATTCTGCCATCCGCGCCGAGCAACATGAGGACATCAACCTTATTACCTTATTGGTGGGAGCCAGTGCAGGAGGATTACAATTGTTAAACAAAAATGATGAGTGGGAAGACATCCTACCTGAAGACGGCGAGATTGTTATCAATGTAGGTGACATGCTACAGCGCCTGACCAACAACTATCTCAAATCTACTACTCACCGTGTAGTGAATCCGCCAAGAGAAGAATGGCATATGCCTCGCTTGAGCATTCCTTTCTTTTTGCATCCAAAAAGCGGAATGGATTTGAGTTGTTTACCACAGACTGTTACCGATGAGCGTCCATTGGCTTATGAGCCTATTACAGCAGGTGAATACCTTGATGAGCGTTTACGTGAAATTGGTCTGAAGAAATAATCCGATTAAACCTTTTCAATATTTATTAGTCTATAGACAACATTTATGCATGGGGATTCGGTAAAATTTACTGTACCTTTGCGTTTCAAAATAGTTAATCATGCAAACATTCGTATTTCTTTTCTTACCCGGTGGATGGGAAATCTTTGCTATCCTTTTTGTTATCCTTTTGCTTTTCGGTGGTAAAAAAATCCCCGAATTGATGCGTGGCCTTGGAAAAGGTATCCGCGAATTCAACAGTGCTCGTAGTACTATTGAAAACGAAATCAAAGAGGGTATGCGCGAAGCTGAGCGCAAAGAGATTGAAGAAAAGAAGACACAGGAAAATAACGGATAATATCCGCCCTGACAAGTCAGGAACAAAAAAGGATTTAAATCATCGGAATGGTGGTTTAAGTCCTTTTTTAGTCTAAAGACGGTCTTTGGTCTTTGGGGGCGGTTGGCTTTTGGCTATTAGCTTTTGTTGGCTTTGGGCTTTGGTGGTTTAAGTGGTAGATTGGTTGATTTTGAGACAGTCTTTGGTCTTTTGTCTTTGGTCTTTGGTGGTTTGAGAATTGTGTGTGTGTGTGTGTATGGAGAAGTATTTCTAGGTAGGATGGATTTGTTTTTATTTTCGAGGTAGTTGACTGCGGCAGGCAATCTTTGCGCCCTTCACCACCTTTGCCCACCTTCGCGATACAATGGTTTCATTTTTTTTCTCTAACATTACGCCTGCTAATTTGGAATTTGTAAACGACTTACAACAGGTTTTCTTTGTCTGATTCATTTGTTAAGCAGGGATTGGTATCGGTGCCGCCTCCGGAGGCATCTATTGCTGTGTTGCCATTTTTGAATATGAGTCCGGACCCGGAAAATGAATATATCAGTGACGGGATAACGGAGGAGATTATCAATTCCATTACGAAGGTGCCGGGCTTGAAGGTGATTGCAAGGACTTCTACTTTTGCTTTGAAAAATACGGATCTTGACATTCCTGAGATTGGGCAATTGTTGGGGGTTGCAAATGTTTTGGAAGGGAGTGTAAGAAAAGCAGGCAATAAACTTCGGATTGCTGCGAAATTGATCCAGTGTAGAAGCCGGGTGCAACTTTGGGCTAAGACCTTTGATCGGGAAATGGAAGACATCTTCGCGCTTCAAGATGAAATCAGCCTTTTGATCGCGGACCAATTGCGGGAAAACTTTGGTCACCTTCATATCGCGGATCACCTTTCAAACATACCAACAAATAATGTCGAGGCTTATAATATTTATCTCAAGGCTCGTTATAACCACCTGAAGTGGGATCGTACCGGGATTTCGAATGCTATAGAATTATACAAGGAAGCTATTAAGCTCGATCCCGGCTTTTCACTCCCCTATTTTGGGATTGGATTTAGTCTCGCCATGCGGTCGGCCTGGAGCAGTGATCGGGAAAAGGCCAAAGAAGCGGATTGGTATCTAACGGAAGGGTTTAAATTGGATGGCGATTCATACCTGGGCCATTTTGGTAAAGCCACTTTGTGTTTTTGGGCCAATTGGAATTTCAAGGAGGGTCATAAACACTACCTGAGAGCCATGGAGCTCAACCCCTCATTTACAGAAGCAGAAGAAGGTTTGGCTGAGTTGTACCGTGGTCTGGGTGAAGTAGAATTGGGATTACAACATACCGATAACATACTGAGGATCAATCCGCTATCGCCTAATCATTATTATACAAAAGGCGTATTGCATTATCTGCGCAACGAATATTCCATTACACTGGAATGTATGGAGGCAGGATTAAGGGTCGACAACAATTTTGGCTTTTGCAGGGAGTTGGCCATCATTTGCCTCATCCATTTAAAAAGGCTGGATGACTTAAAGGCATTTTTAAAAAAATATCCGGAGGCTCAAAAACCTCAAGAGGCACTTATC
>JAGQWW010000026.1 GCA_020436955.1 Saprospiraceae bacterium
AATGCACCATTGGATGCATCAAAAAACATCAGGTAGCCACGTAATTCTTCATCGGTTGGAAAATCATTTTCTAACACAAAAACATCATAAAAGCGAGATCCCTTTCCTACTACCAAGGTTCTTTCAAATTGAGCCAGGGCTTTTCCTGCTAATTCTTTGGTTATTTTGGAACGATCGTCTATACCAAATGCCTTTCTAAACAGTGTAGGATAATCAGGGTGGTTCCTGAATTTTTCTTCCACATTGGGCCATTCTTCATGTAGTTCAATTGGATCCTCCACTGGAAGCAATGCTTGTTCTTCGAGTGTTTTGGAACGACCATCCCAGAAAAACTCATTGTTTGCATAACCTAAATTAACGAGCGACATAGCACTTCTTCTACCTACTGCCCCGGTAACACCCGGACTAACGGCCAATCGATCAGTAAAGCTCGCTTCCGGTAAATGGCAACTGGAACAAGACATAGTAGAATCGGAGGAAAGGATAGGGTCAAAAAACAACATACGACCCAATTGGATGCCATCCATCGTCAAGGGATTGTCATCCGGAAATTCCATTACCGGAAATTCCTGTTGTTGTTCAATAAAAGCAGGTTGAGGTTCATAAGGAATATCGATAAGATCTCCTTCCTTATCCATCCCGGAGCCAGTCTTTTCACACGCAGAGGCCATTACGAGGGTAATGGCCATTGCGAGCAAAATTGATATTTTAAAAGGCTTTAAAATCATAGGTTATTCCTGAGCAGAGAATGCAGCTTGAATTCTATCAGCAAAATCTTCCATGATATCAACCTGTGTATGCACCTGGCTTACTGCAGCGATATCGAATGGCGTTCCGTTCGCATCGTGTAACACCTTCTCAAGGTCAAAGTTTATCTTAGAACTAACGGTTTGTCCGTCAATAGCTAAAATTCTATCACTCAACCTTACAGATCTTCTGGTTGAGTTGCCACCTACGTGGTACACAAATCCCTGTTCGAAAGTACCATCGTTGTCCAGGTCAGCCCTTCCACTGATAGTTACAAAAATGTAGCTTTCCCAGTCCGCCCAATAAGGTTCGGTATTAGACAATGGATGAGAAGCAGGAAAATCTGAAGGTATCATCGCATTCAATTCATTGGTAAGACCAACATTAAATTCTACAGACTGGTATCCGCCTACCGGCATTTGTGTTGCTTTGATGGTTACACCTTCAGCAGCTGCAGTAGCATTTGTATTATTGTTTGTAAAATCCAACACATCAACATCTGTTACGTCATAATTTGGGCCCGGGTCAGACGAAAGTTCAACGTTGGTTACGTATACTCTTAATTTATCGAAGAAAATTTTTCCCTGGTCAAAATCAAAAGCTTCACCGATTACGACCGGGGTATTGCCATAGGTGGCAACAAATTGCAAATCAACATCACCGTATGCTTCAACCTTCTCATCATCACAACTCCAAACAGAGAAAGCCAGTACGGGAATTAGTAGCACCCAAAATTTTTTCATAGAATTTCAGTTTAATTTTTTGGTTAAGTTAACCTGCTTTTAAAAACAAAGTTTTACCCGGCAGGTAAGAATCAAGTCATTTGCAATTTGAGTGTCAAAAAAGGATCAATTAGTAATCTTATCCAGCGAAAAGGCATTTTGCAAGTTGCTTACCAACCGGTCTCTGATCTCTTCAACTGTCATGTTTTTGGGGTCAATATCCCTCCACAACTCCAGATAATTTATCCTGAGTGTCAGCTTGATATTGAATCCTTTTCTAATCTCAAATCCTTGGTAAAGTTGTATAAAATCTGAATACGGTGCAGTGATTCTAATCACAGTGGAGTCGATATCAGCAGTATCTCTGTAAAATTCCCAGTATTGATATGCATATCCGTCTTCTTCGGTCCAATTGAGTGAATCTGCCTGAAAATTGAGCGGATGTCCATTAGGTAATGAAGAAGGAACATATTCCCTACTCTCATCCTTCAAGCCTACTCTGAATTGAATGCCCTCGAAAGAACCAAAGGTCCTGATTTCACCAATACTTTTATCAGAAAGACTTGAAGTAAGCAGAAAAGCAAAATTATCCGTGATGGTTTTGGACACGGTATCACCACGCGATAACACATAATCCAAACTAACCGTATCTGAAACATCAACTACATCTCCGCCAGTCTTAATCAACTGTATATCAGACAGGTAAATCCATGCCTTTTTAACCTTCAACAACAGTGTAGTATCATGAGGCAATTGGTAAATTGAACCCAATTTGAAACTTCTCATTGTATCAGAAGCAAGCGGTTTATTGAGAATTGCTAAACTCAACTGCGGATAACGGCAACAATCCGGACAGGGATTATCTGCATCTACGTCAAAGTTGGTGGCTTCAAAGTCAAGGCAGCCCTCCTGCTCTTCATAACATCCGGCAGAAAGGATTACAATGGAAAAAAGAAATAAAAAATGAAGTTTTAAAAAGCTCATTTACCTGACTAGACTTGTTGGATATGATTTGCAAAATCGGCACTATAACCTTTCAGGTATTCCAACCTGTTTTTTTGCAATATTTCTAAAAATTCGCTTCGCAAAATAGGCTTTGCGCCCAGACTTTTCAAATGAGGAGTTTCCTGTTGGCAATCTATTAACCAAAAACCCATCTTTTCAAGCTTCTGAACGAGCGAAATGAAACCAAATTTTGAAGCATTGGACTTTTTAGCAAACATACTTTCACCGTAAAACACCTTTCCAAGGGCCAAACCATAAAGTCCACCTACCAGCACCTTACCATCCCAAACTTCCACCGAATGTGCCAGCCCGCTTTGATGCAATTCAATATAGGCATCCTCCATCTCATCGGTTATCCAGGTACCTTTATTGAAGCGGTCCCCGCTTTCTTTACAACACCTTATAACCGCTTCAAAATCCTCATCAAAACTCACCCTGTATTTTTCCTGATTAAAATAGGGCCGCATGCTTTTGTGTACTTTTAAATCGGACGGAAATAACACCATGCGCGGATCAGGGCTCCACCAATAAATTGGATCACCTGGATTGTACCAGGGGAAAATACCATACAAGTAGGCTAGCAAGATACGTTCCGGGGACAAATCGCCCTCAATGGCCAGCAGTCCTTCCGGCGATGCCAGCGCAGGATGCGGGAAAGCGATAAATTCATCATGAAGTTGAAAAACCGGATAACTCACTGGATTAATTTTCAATTGTTTTGTACCTGTCTTCCTAACGGCAAAGAAATCTTATTTTAGCAAAAAACATTTAAAAAAGTAAAATTTATTTGTTTATTCCCTGCCTAAAATACACATCTGATATGATTCGACCTACTTTGGTTTTCCTTGCTTTAGTTTTGTTTACAATGCAAGCATTTGCACAAGATGAAATTGACATTACGCTTGACTTGTTTGCACGTGGATTAGCCAATCCTACTGATATTGCCAATTGTGGAGATGACCGTTTGTTTATAGTCGAAAAAGCTGGTCGAATCAAAATAGTAGATGCCGATGGCAATGTAAATCCAACCTCTTTTATTGATATAACTGCAAAAGTAAATGATGGTGCCAGCGAGCGAGGCCTGCTGGGGCTGGCTTTTCATCCTGATTACCTTCAAAATGGCTATTTTTTTGTCAATTATACCAATGCAGGGGGACATACCATTGTCTCAAGGTTTTCAGTGAGCACTGATAACCCGAATATTGCGGAACCAAATTCTGAAAAGGTGATAATCCAAATAGACCAACCCCGCACCAATCATAATGGTGGAGACATCAATTTTGGCCCGGATGGCTATTTGTACATTGGGATGGGTGACGGTGGCGCAGCAGGTGATCCATGGAACAATTCGCAAACCGCTACTGAGCTCCTGGGAAAAATGTTGCGTATCGATGTGAATATCGAGGATATGCCTTATCTCATTCCGGAAGACAACCCTTATTACGGTCTTTCCACCACCAGAAATGAAATTTGGGCCTTTGGTGTTCGCAATCCCTGGCGATTTAGTTTTGACCGGGAAGGAAATCTTTGGATAGCAGATGTTGGACAAGATACCTGGGAAGAGATTGATTTTCAACCATTTGATAGTCCGGGAGGCGAAAATTACGGTTGGAGCTGTCTGGAAGGCAATGAAATTTACATTCAAAATCGCTGCACGCTTGATAGTGCAGATTACACCTATCCGGTTTTCACGTATTTAAATAACTTTTCCGAAGGATGTTCGGTCACTGGTGGTTATCGATACCGGGGTTGTACCTTTCCAAGGTTGTACGACCACTATCTATTTACTGATTACTGTACCGGTAAATTTTGGTCTACCTGGAAATGTCCAACTGACACTTGTGTCATGCCTTTCACAACCGAGGAAATCGCCAATTTACAAGATCAGCAATTCGTAAGTTTCGGAGAAGATAAAGACGGCGAGTTATACGTTGCGGCTATTGGCTTGGGTAATATTTACCGTATTATAGAAACCAATGAAGTTTTTGAAAATCCGGAGATTGATTCAACTGACCTGGGCCTTGTCGTTTCCGGCGATTTTGACAGCATCCAATGGTATCAAAATGGTGATCCTATCACCGAAGCAAACAATGCTATTTACCAGCCGACTGAACTGGGAAGCTATCAGGTAGAAGTGTTCTCTTCCGTAGGCTGCAATAAACTTTCCGACCCTGTGGTGGTGACAGATTTAAACAGTCTTTCCACCATCTTTTTGGAAAACAAGGTCAGACTTTTCCCCAATCCGGCCAAGAGCGAATTAACTGTTCAGTGGGAAAATGATGTAAATTTTGAAAGCTTATTCTTATGCAATCCCCAAGGCAGGATTGTTTACAGGAAGGATGTTGCAGGTAGCAATCTGGTCGATTTTACAATAGAGAATCTTCCTAGAGGCTTGTACATCCTTCAATTGTCCGGACTTCAAGGAAAAATTGCTAAAAAGGTAATGGTGCATTAACCTTCAGCATCTCGTATATCTCTGGGGATAAATTTCATCGTTGCTTTGGTATCATGCCTTTCAAGGTATAATTCCAGCAGGTCATCTTGCATTTCCCGAGTCATCAGCGTGTTTTCAGTGTATTTCCCTTTTTCATTGCGCTGGCGGAAAGCTTCATACAAACTTACTGCACATGCGACCGAAATATTCAGACTTTGGACCATTCCTACCTGGGGAATGATAAAATTACCGTCACAAAGTGCCAGTGTTTTTTCTGATACCCCAACATGTTCATTACCAAAAAGCAAAGCTGTAGGAGAAACCAGATCCAGCTCATGTAAGGATTTTGCCTTGGCATCCAAATGGGTCGCAAATACATGGTGATATTTTTCCCGAATTGCTTTAAAGCATTTTACCCTGTCCGTAAAATATCTTACTTCCACCCATTTCCGGGTACCTGCTGAGGTTCTTTTACCCAGGGTCAGATTTGAAAACTGCAAATCGGGATGGGTTTGCAAGACAAATATTTCATAAATACCTACAGAATCGCAGGTTCTCATGACCGCACCGATGTTGTGTTGATCATGCACGTTTTCCAGCACAACCGAGAGGTCCGGTTGACGACTGGCTATTACTTTTTTAAACTTTTCAAGTCTTTCAGGACGCATGCCTTTTTGCTCTATGAGGTTAAAAGTGGCCACAAAATAGAAAAATGTGGCGGGAGGGGCATTACAAGGAATAGTTCATCCCGGAATTTTACTATCCTGCATTTTTATTTCTCCTTTTGAATATTACCTTGCAGATAGTTTGAACCAGTGAAATTGCTACCCTATTGGAAAGCCTGAATAAAAAGTTTGGTACTGCTCCGGTATTTTTTACCGCAATCTCCACCATCCTTGGAGCCATCATGTTTTTGCGTTTTGGCTTCTCGATTGGTCATGTAGGGCTAGCCGGTACCTTTGCTATTGTTTTGATCGGTCATATGGTCACCATTCCTACGGCGATGGCGATTGCTGAAATTGCAACCAATCAAAAAGTAGAAGGTGGTGGCGAATATTATATCATTTCCCGCTCCTTTGGATTGGTTATCGGGTCTGCCATTGGAATAGCCTTGTACCTCTCTCAAGCCATTAGTGTTGCATTTTACATTATGGCCTTCACGGAAGCTTTCTCTTCGTTGTTTGAATGGATTATTCAAAATTTTGCTCTTCCAGGCTGGCTGGAATGGCTGATGTTGCAAAAACAAACGGTTGGAATTCCTGCCTTGCTGGCTTTAACAATGATAATGCTGACCAAGGGTGCTTCTCTTGGGGTGAAAGCACTTTATTTCGTTGTAGCTACCCTGGCTATTGCTTTAGTTGCATTTTTTGCCGGACATACAGATTATAGCCTTACTCATTCATTAGATTTTTTCGCTGATATCGGTAATTCAACCAGTGCCGGGCAGCATCTTTTGGAGCGAACAACCGCAATAACCAGAGATACCTTATCTGCAATGCAGGACTTACCGGGTTATTTACCGGAGAACCCTGCCAATGAAGAAATTAGCAATACTGTTCCTCTTGGGTTTTTTGCAGTATTTGCCATTATATTTCCTGCGTTCACCGGTATGACCGCTGGGGTAGGATTGTCGGGAGACCTGAAAGACCCTGGGAGATCTATTCCTTTAGGAACTTTGTCTGCAACGGTAGCAGGTATGATCATTTACTTTTTCATTGCCTACAAACTGGCCGTTTCTGCATCACCTCAAGACCTGGCTGATACATCAAAATTGGTGATGGCGGATATTGCCTGGCAAGGCTGGTGGTTGATTCCACTGGGATTAGCCGCTGCTACTATTTCCTCAGCGCTTGGTTCCATCATGGTGGCACCCAGAACTCTACAGGCCATCGCTAAGGACCGCATATTCCCCAATAGCAAATTAAATTATTGGCTTTCCAGAGGCAAAGGCGACCAGGATGAACCTTTTAATGCATCGGTGGTAACCATTGTCATAGCTGGTGCCTTTATTTTATTGGGCGCATTAGATTCTGTGGCTGAGGTGATTTCCATGTTTTTCATGGTGACCTACGGTTCATTGTGTTTAATTTCATTCTTACAGCACTTCGCTGCAGATCCTTCCTACAGGCCGCGATTCAAATCCAAGTGGTATTTTTCCCTTTTTGGTGCCGTTGCTTGTTTCGGCCTCATGTTTTTCATGAATGCAGTTTATGCCATCATCGCAATCCTGATGATGGTGTTGTTATATTCGCTAATCAGCATCTATAATCCTGATAAAAAGACCCTGGCTGTGATTTTCCAGGGTGTGATTTTCCAATTCTCTCGACAGTTGCAAGTTTTCTTGCAAAAAGCCGAAAAGGAAAATACAGGAAACTGGAGACCATCCGCTATCGCGCTTTCTGAAGATTCTTTTGATAGGATTAGTGCCTTTGACCTTTTGCGATGGATTTCACAAAAATATGGCTTTGGCACCTACATCCATATGATTAGTGGTTACCTATCCAGACAATCCGGAAAAGAAGCCAGAACCTGTAAAAACAGGCTTATCAAAATGGCTGAATCGACGGAAAGTAATATTTATGTTGACACGCTGATTAGTCCGTCCTTTACCAGTGCGGTTGCGCAGGTTATCCAGCTGCCGGGTATTGCAGGGACTGAAAACAACCTGCTAATTTTTGAGTTTTCCAAGAGAGATCCTGCGAAGCTGGAGCAAATCCTGGACAACTTTAAATTGATAAAGTCAGTTGATTTTGATGTTATAATCCTGGGTAGTTCTGAGCGTGGATTTGGTTTAAAAAAGCAGATTCACATCTGGATTACAGCCAATGATTATGAAAATGCCAATTTGATGATACTACTTGGGTACATCATCAATGGTCACAAAGACTGGCGAGGCTCAGAAATAAAAATCTTCTCCATACACCCGGGTGCTACCATCGAGTCGGAAAAAGAAAATCTGATTCGTTTAATTGAAGCCGGGCAATTGCCGATTTCGACTCAAAACGTATCCTTCCTGGCATCTGAATCGGACAAGGATATAAGACTGGTTATCTGTGAAAAATCCAAGGATGCCGACCTAAGCATTATCGGGTTCAGAGATGAAGCAGTAAAACACGATGGCAAGTCGATTTTCAGTGGGTACGAGCAACTGGGCAATACCATTTTTGTCAATGCAGCTGAGCAGAAGAAAATCAAATAAACATTTATTGCAATCGCTGGTATTTGATAAAATCGGTCATAGGCAAATCATCATAGCCTAATTGTCGCAACATCGTAATGATTTGACCTCTATGGAAAGTTGAATGATTCATGACGTGATGGAGGATCCATTTTGCTTCGGTCTGTTCCACTTTTTCCATACGGTGATAAGTAATGGATTGCGTAGCAAAATCATCAGTACAGGTACTCATAAACTTTTCAAAATCTTTGCTGGTCGATTCCCAAAGATCCAGACTTTCCTTTTTGGATGGAAATTTTTCAAACAAGGGAAAAGGAGCATCAGGATTACCCTTTAATCTTCCCAACCAGACACTTTCAGCAGCATAGAGGTGCAATACCGTAGCTTGTATAGATGGAAAGCTATTTTTCATATCCTCCGAAAAGTCCTCCTGACTGATATCGTGTAAAAAGTTCACGATGATATGATTGGCCCATCGATTATAGCTTACATAGTGTCGAAGCATTTCCATTAACAACATTTTTTAAAAAAAAGAATAAACCAAAATGATTACAATGACGAGGATTACAAGGTACAGCAACCAATTATAAGAGCCTGCTTCGCCTTTGTAATCGTGGTACAATTTTTCAACAGCTGTTTTCCAGGAAGCATTTCCCAGACTGGTTTCGTTGGCTAAAAATAGGAACCTCCTCCCCTTTTGGTGTACTGCATCAGCATTTTTTCTTAAAATCATAAAGTCATCATCCATATACACCAGGTCAAACAATTCGCTCCTGACCAGCTGCTGATTTTCTTTTAATTCGATCAGCAATTTATTTGATCCTTTGGGCATTTGGCGCCAATGGCCTTTCGACACATTCCCTTCTATGGATTTGAGGTATTCTCCTTCTGCATTGAAAAAATGCAGTATGGACTGAAACACCCCTTCCTCATCGGTAACCTCCTTCCAGGGTTTTTCCAAAAAGAATTCTTCCTCGTTCAGGTCTTCGCTGAAATGGCGTATGGAAGGCAGCAATACCTCCAGGTAATCGTCCAGCGTCGGAAATTCCGGTAACTGATCCCGGTAGGTATTTTCAATATCCTGTAATAATTCAAAGGCCAAGTTGACTGATTTAATGGGGATGACAATTGTTTTTTAAAAAATGTCCGGATGAAATTCGTTCTCCACGAATAATGGCTAAATTTAGCACCCAATTCAAAACCGGAGCATAGCTTCCGGCCACAAAATACCGAAATCAAGATTGATCAATGGAGGACAAGTTTCAAAAATTAGAACAAAGGAAAGAAAAAGCCCTTTTGGGTGGAGGTGAAAAACGAATTGCAAGCCAACATAAGAAAGGTAAACTTACCGCCAGGGAAAGAGTGCATTTCTTGCTGGATGAAGGGTCTTTTGAAGAAATAGGCATGTTGGTAACCCACCGTTCTACCGATTTTGGAATGGAGCAGCAAATCTTTCCGGGCGATGGTGTAGTTACCGGTTATGGTACTGTCAATGGCAGATTGGTATATGTTTTCGCACAAGATTTCACTGTCTTTGGAGGTTCCCTTTCTGAAACACACGCTGAAAAGATTTGTAAAATCATGGACCTCGCTGCCCAAAACGGAGCACCATTGATTGGTCTAAACGATAGTGGTGGGGCCAGAATACAGGAGGGTGTAGCTTCTTTGGGTGGCTATGCTGATATTTTCTATCGAAATGTAAAATTCTCAGGGGTAATTCCTCAGATTTCTGCTATTATGGGACCCTGTGCCGGTGGTGCAGTGTATTCGCCCGCTATGACTGATTTTACCATTATGGTGGAAAATACCAGTTACATGTTTGTGACCGGACCCAACGTTGTAAAGACGGTTACCAATGAAGAAGTAACGGCAGAAGAATTGGGTGGTGCACGCACTCATGCCACCAAATCAGGCGTTACCCATCTTACTGCGGTAAATGACCTGGCCTGTATTGAAAACATCAAACAGTTGTTGAGTTATATGCCTCAAAACTGTGAAGATAGAGCACCGGTATATCCCTATGCTTTGGGAGAAGAATTGCGTCCAAAATTGGATAGCATCATTCCACCTTCTTCTAACCAACCGTATGACATGCGCGAGGTGATAAAGGAGTTGACAGATGAAAACAGCTTCATGGAAATACATGAATCCTATGCTGAGAATATAGTTGTAGGATTTGCAAGAATTGGCGGTCGCTCTATTGGAATCGTTGCCAATCAACCTATGGTGCTAGCCGGGGTATTGGATGTAGACAGTTCTAAAAAAGGTGCTCGTTTTGTGCGTTTCTGTGATAGTTTCAATGTGCCTTTATTGGTGCTGGTAGATGTACCGGGCTTCCTTCCGGGTACAGACCAGGAATGGAACGCCATCATCCTGAATGGTGCCAAATTGCTGTACGCTTTCAGTGAAGCAACCGTTCCAAAGGTTACTTTAATTACTAGAAAAGCATATGGTGGAGCTTACGATGTAATGAACTCCAAACACATCGGGGCCGATATGAACTTTGCATGGCCTTCAGCAGAGATTGCTGTGATGGGTGCCAAAGGAGCAAGTGAAATTATTTTCAAAAAAGAAATATCAGAAGCAGAGGACCCTGCTCAAATGCTTGCAGAGAAGGAAGCAGAATACCAGCGGAAATTTGCAAATCCTTACCGTGCAGCAAGCAGAGGTTTCATAGATGAAGTAATTATTCCTTCCAACACAAGA
Organism: Saprospiraceae bacterium; assembly: GCA_020436955.1. Lineage (GTDB taxonomy): Bacteria > Bacteroidota > Bacteroidia > Chitinophagales > Saprospiraceae > JAGQWW01. The sequence goes on from JAGQWW010000026.1 coordinate 10,793, forward strand.
AGGAAACTCATAAAGGCGTTTTCGATGTTGGAAAATAAAGTGGACAAACGCCCACGCAAAAAACATGGTAACATTCCTCTGTAGATGAGTCTTTTCAATTTTAAAAATATAGGTTTCCTGTCTTTACTTTTTCTGGGCTTGATGGCTTGCCAAAAGGAAGAAAAGGTTAGCCTTCCCTACCCTGACAAAAAGGTGGTTGATATATTGGTAGACATTCATGTAGCAGAAGCTGCCTTGCAACCTTTATTTGGGGACATAAAAGACTCAACCGCCCAGGTATATTACCAGCAAATCTATGAGATTCACCAGATCAACGAAGATCAACTCAGAGAATTACTACAAATCCTAAAGGACCATCCAAAAGAAATGGATCGGATATATGAGCTGGTTCTGGAAGAGATTTCCAGACAGAAAGCGAATATTAAGGAATAGTCAAATGACGAGTGACGGGTGACGAATTGGAAAACTCGTCATTCGTATTTCGTCACTCGTCACTTCAGATCTTGCTGCTTTTCTGAACATTTTTCCGATTTTACACATCTTGAAAATTATTTTTTACTGGCGCAACCATTTCAACTTTTTTAGCCGTACAGGCTAAAAAAGGAAAACCAGCTAAAGTGGACCAGAATCTTGAATCCATATTAAAGGGATGTAGGAGGCAGGAATCAAAGGCTCAGTACCTATTGTACAAACAGTTTTTTGGTTACGGACTCAACATCGCATTTCATTATACTTCTACCCGTGAGGAAGCGGAGGAAGTTTTGAATGATGCCTTTATTAAAGTATTCAACAATATTTTACAATATGATTTTGACTATCCGTTTAAATCATGGTTGCGAAAGATTTTGGTGAATAGTTCAATTGATTATTTCAGGAAATACCATAAAACCTCAGTTGAACTCGTCCATGACGAGGAAATTGAAGAACCGGTAATATTATCGATCCCTGATGAGTCGGACGATGTCTTACCAATTTTACAAAAATTGCCACCTGCTTATCGAATGGTCTTTAACTTGTATGTAATGGAAGAATATAAACACCATGAAATAGCGGAAATTTTGCACATCTCAGTTGGAACCTCAAAATCTAATCTGGCACGTGCAAAACAAAAATTAAAAGAGCTTTGGCTGGCAGAGCAAAAGAAAAAAGTAAAAGCGAGGGACAATGGATAAATTTTACGACGCATTTAAAAAGAACCTGGAAAACAGGCCCGAACCCGAATTTGACGATTCGGCCTGGAAGCGTTTGCAGAAAAAAATGCATGACAATCCGGGGTCTGAAAAGAAAAAGAATGGATGGGTGCTCCCGTTCCTGTTTGGAGCGTTGCTTAGTTCCGTATTGCTAAACGGTTACCTGATTTTTAAATCAAATGGTCAGCAAACTGTGTCTATCGTTGAAAAAACCATAATTGATACTGTTTATGTAACCAAAGAGATAGTTGAGCGCGACACCGTTTATCTGACAAAATATGTAACAGGTTCAAATTACAATTATAGATATGTAGCAAATAGCGATGCTTCTGGTGGAATGCAATCAACTTATGCAAGCGAAAAAGAGCCTTTGCAAAGCAATTTATCCAATACAGCACAACAGGAAAATAGCAAGCAAGGTGAAATGGTAAATGGAACCGGAAAACCAAATGAAAATAACACTTCAAATCCATTGTCCACTTCTCCCAATACGGCCCAAAACGAAACTGCTTTACAGGATGCAAATGCATTAGCAGCTGCTGATATGGTCAAATTGTTACCGATTCTACCATTAGAAGCAATTGACTTCCATCCATCCGGTCTTAAGACTGAGTTGGTGATGATTAGAAAGGATAGAGAAGAAAAGCACATTAATAGTGTGCAGGAAATACTGGACAAAACCAGCTTTCATTTAGGCGGGGGCTATTTAGCTGCACTAAATGAAGGTGCCAAAAACCAATTTGGATTAACAGCTGAATTTGAAACGGTTTTACCTATCACCAATTCATTTGCAATTACGTCCGGACTTCAATATTACTGGCTGAGATTTACACAGGAAACCATGGGTGGCGAATCAGGTATTCCTTTTGTAAACTCACCTGTTCAGGGCTTTGATTTTGACCATGCGGATGTAGTGCAACAACTAGCAGAATTTAAACTCGGATTGAATTATCATACTTCCCTTTTTAGAAAAGTTGGAGCAAATGCAGGGATTGCCTACAGCATTACAGGATTGTTTCCTCATAAGATTGAATACAACTTTTATAAGGAAGATGAAGGAATCAGTGCCGGTGTAGATTATACTGAGAAAAACTATGCTTTCAACTATTCGAATTTGAATTTCTCAGTTGGTTTGGACTATCCATTATCAAATTCGATCAATGCCTATTGGGGACTAAACTACCGGTATAACTTCCAACAACCGAATAGTTTTACGCCCTTCAAATTTACTTCAAAATTGGGTCTTAGCTTTAGGTTTTAAAGACCTACAAGGTTATTCAAATTAAGTTTTATAAACGCTGGTGAAAGACGCCTTTCATTAAGCTGGTACCGTATTATGCCATTTTTAAAAATATTATCTATGAAAAAGCTTTTGTTTCTTTTCCTCTCTATCGTCGTTTTTTTAAACCTCGATGCTCAAACTGAAAATTGGAACCTGGTGACAGCACAGGATAATATTTCGGTGTACACGGCAGATGCGCCCAATGGGTATAAAACAGTGAAAATTACTGCGACAGCAGAAGCAAGATTGGAAACTTTCCTCTCCTATTTAAACGATGTAAATTCCTACCAAAAGTGGGTTTATAAATGTGGAGAGGCTCATAAAGTAAAATCCATAGAGCCGGGCAACTTCATATATTATACCCGCACAGAGATGCCGGGTATGTTTTCTGACCGTGACCTTGTAGTCCACTCTAAGCAATGGCTCAACCAAAAGGACGGCATTTACCATTCAGAATCAACTGCTTGTCCAAGAGAAATTCCTGAAGAAAACGGAATCGTCAGAATCCAGCATTTTGATTCCAAATGGGAGCTAAAAGAAACACCCAATGGAAATCTCACCATCAACTACATTGTTTCTACAGACCCTGGTGGTAGTATCCCTGCCTGGCTGGTAAATATGGGTATTACCTACGGCCCAATTGAGACCATGAAAAACCTCATAACATTAGCTGAGAAAAAGGAGGTTCAATACCTCACCTACAACAGTCAAAAAAGGTAAAATCGAAATAAAACGAAAAACCATATTTCCTGAAAATCAAAATTAAACAACCATGGAACCTTTGAATAAAGTAGCATCCATTACAGTTTTCTTCTGGTTGTTGAAAGTTGTTGCTACAACGCTTGGTGAAACTGCCGGTGATTTTATTTCCATGACATTAAACCTGGGATATTTAGCTGCATTGGGTATTACTGCAGCTTTTTTTGTATTTGCCCTTTTTTTACAATTAAATGCTAAAAAATACCACCCCTGGATATTTTGGCTGGTTATCATTGCCACTACAACATTAGGTACAGAAATCTCAGATTTTATAGACAGAAGTCTGCATGTAGGGTATCTGGGAGGAAGTGTAATGTTGATTTTAGCACTAGGCACCATTTTATATGCCTGGTATAAAAAATATGGACACCTACAGGTCTACCCTATTTTTGAAAGAAAAAAAGAGGCTTATTATTGGACCGCCATCCTCGTATCCAATAGTCTGGGAACTGCCTTTGGTGATTTCCTAAGCGACAACCTTGGACTCAGTTTCATTACAGGCGCAATCATCACGGCTTCCATTATTTTTATCGTGGTACTATTGCACTATTACTCCAATCTCAACCAGGTAATCTTATTTTGGATAGCCTTTATCTTCACCAGACCTTTCGGAGCAACTTTTGGAGACCTGCTAACAAAACCACTTTCTAAAGGAGGCCTTGATTTGGGTACCTTAAATGCCACAGTAGTAGCCTTGTTTACTATGTTTATGCTATTATGGCTTTCGCAAAAAAGCAAAAAGTACGATAACTCCTATCAATGATTTCCAGATAGGAATCCTCAATAATAAG
>JAGQWW010000269.1 GCA_020436955.1 Saprospiraceae bacterium
ATTGTTGTTGATCATGATACCTTCCTGGTTCAAATAGTACAAACCAATACGGTAAGTACCTCTGCTGTTACCACCAGAAAGAGAGAAACCATGATTTTGAACAATACCTGTTCTAAGAATTTCGTCCAATGCATCAACGCTTGAACCGTAGTCACCTGTAGTCAAACCGTAGTCAGTCAACGCTGAGCGGTATTCATCTGCAGTTAGAACGTCATACTTTCTAAGAACAGAACTGAAACCAACCTGCGTGTTGAATTGAATCTGTGGTTGACCTGATTTTCCTCTTTTTGTAGTGATGATTACTACACCGTTTGCACCTCTTGAACCATAAATGGCTGTTGCAGATGCATCCTTCAAAATCTGCATAGACTCGATGTCTGCAGGATTCAGATAGTTAAGAGGATTTGACAAAGCAGAAGCACCAAGAGAACCTGCGTTGGTTCCTGGCTTGGTAGAGTTACCTGTCAACTGGATACCATCTACCACGAACAACGGCTGATTACCGGCACGGATAGAAGAGTTACCACGAATACGAATAGTAGCAGCACCACCTGGCTGACCAGAGTTGTTCAAAACCTGAACACCCGCTGCTTTACCCTGGATAAGTGCATCCGGGGAAACGAAAACCCCTTTGTTAAAATCGTCTTCACCAACTGCTGTTACCGCACCTGTCAAGTCAGATTTTTTCACAGTACCATAACCGACAACAACTACTTCATCAAGTAGTGCACCGGCTGCCATCTTCACATCGACAACATTTGAGGTACCTAATGCAATTGTTTGTGAGGAATAACCCGCATAAGAGAACTCCAAAGAATTGGAGCCGTCCGGTACATCAACAGAATATTTTCCGTCGAAGTCCGTGACTGTACCTACGCTGGTACCTGTAACCAGTACCGTAGCACCGATTAAGGCTTCCCCGTTTTCCGCATCAGTCACAGTACCTGTAACCGTGCGTTGGGACCAAGCAGTGCTAGTAAGTACCAGGAGGCACATTAAAAGCAGACCCTGCTTAAGTAAGTCGAAATTAAGTTTCATACACCAATGAAAGTTTTGTTAATGAATATCATTACAATAGATAGAACCTAACCAAGACTGCCTGTTTTCACGGCAGTTATTTCTTCATTTTGGATTTCCAGGGGATGGAATGGGATGCGTGTCTTTTTAACACTAAGCAGCTGTAAAAGTGAGAAATAGATTTTAAAATACCAAAAACACGCAAAAAAATTTTTTATCAGCGCTATTCTCAAAAATAATATGCTGTTTTAAATTTTCATAAATATTTAACAACTCTTATAAAATAAGGGATTTACGTACTTTTTTAACACAAAAGTGTCGTCTCATCACAGGAAAATATTTAGAAGCAGATATGGTTAACAGGAAATATTATTTTTGGATGTCGCAAGTTTATATCTTACCATGTACTAAATGGCAAATTAACCATAAGTCCAGTCCGAATGTCGGTAACCCGGGTTACAATCATATTAGTTTTGTTTTTTATGGGATGGAAGACCCTTCCTGCCCAAAATCTGCCCTATAGCCTGGATAACCTCGATAAAAAAAAGGTAGAAATACCCTTCGAATATGAAAACCATTTCATCATCATAAAACTTAGGTTCAATAATTTTTTAAACACCAGGTTCATTTTTGACACAGGAGCTGAGCATACAATCATCACCAAAAAGGATATCCTGAAGTTCCTACCCTACCAATACGTACGGGAAATAAAAATCGTGGGTGCCGACCTTAGCCAAACCTTAAAGGCGCACCTGATAGCCGGTATGAATTTCACAACCGGAAACCTGGGGGCCACCTACCAGCCGGTGTTGGTATTGGAAGAAGATTATTTCCGGTTTGAAGAATATACCGGTCTGCAGATACATGGTATCCTTGGTGCCAATATCTTCCGAAACTTTGTAGTGCAAATCGACTACAAGCGAAAGGTTATTACTTTGACCAAGCCAAACTTATTTACTCCCCCCGGTAAGAATTTTAAAAAGGTCCCTATCAAAATCCATAAAAACAAGCCTTACCTTGCGGTAGATCTAAAAATGAACAGGGACAGCCAACCTATTCCAGCTAAATTATTATTAGATACCGGTGCTTCTTTGGCCCTAATGCTCCACAATAATTCACATCCTTCTATAAAATTGCCAGAGATGGTGGTTAAAGGAAATATAGGCAAAGGCCTGGGAGGTTACCTGGAAGGCTATCTGGGTCGGACGCAGGAAATTGCCTTCTCCGGTTTCGAAATGCAGGAGGTACTCACCAATTTTCAGGAATTGTCAGGTAATATTGATTCCAACCTAATTTATTCCAGAAATGGTATTCTGGGCAATAAAATCCTTGAGCGATTTGAAGTCATTCTGGATTACCAGCATGAAATAGCCTACATGAGACCTAATAATAATTACAAGGCTCCTTTTGAATTTGACAAAAGTGGACTTGTCATTGTTGCAGGCGGAGCAAATCTCAATCAATTCACCATCCAATCAGTAGTAGCCAATTCACCAGCAGCGGAAGCAGGTTTAAAAGACGGCGATACCATAACCAATATTAACGGTTGGCCCGTATGGTTGTATTCCCTGGAAAATATCAGCAGCCGCCTTAGTAAAAAAGAAGGTAACAAAGTACGCTTAACCATTCGCCGGGATGATCAAAAACACAAATACAAGTTTGTGCTTAGACGACTCATTTAAAAAAAAATAACTTTTTTTTATTTCGGCTGTAACAAGTTTCAATTTCCTTCCGTCGCCTTTATATCATGGACCTAGTAACATTTCAAAACACCATATTACCTATAAAAGACAAACTGTTCCGGTTTGCACTTCGCATCGTAGGGAATCCTATGGAGGCAGAAGATGTGGTACAGGAGGTCTTTATAAAGATGTGGAATAATCGGTACAACATGGCCGAAATAAAAAACCATGAAGCCTGGTGTATGAGTGTTACCAGAAATTTATCTATCGATAAAGTGAGATCCAAATTCAGAAGAGAAACCGGAATACCGGAAGGAACTGACTGGAGAGACGAAGGCTTAAGCCCACACAAAAGTGCAGAGTTAACTGATGCAGTTTCCAGGGTTAGACAACTCATGGAAACGCTGCCGGAGAGCCAGCGTAGGGTCATGGAACTTAGAGATATAGAAGAAATGTCCTACCAGGAAATTGCTGACCTCCTGGAATTAACTATGGAGCAAGTAAAAGTTTATTTGCACCGAGCCAGAAAAACAATTAGACAACAACTTATTCAATCCGAATCATATGGACTCCAATAAAATCAATGCGCTCCTTGAAAAATACTTTGACGGAGACAGCAGCCTGGAAGAAGAGAGAATATTGAAACAATATTTTCAACAGGATAACATAGCGGAGGACCTCCTACCCTACAAGGGATTGTTCCAATACTTTGAAGTGGAACAGGAGGCAACATTGAGTGCTGATTTCGAATCCAGATTGATGGAAAAAATTCAAGCGCCCCCGGTTCATAAGGGAATCAGGACCATGCAATTTTCCTGGATGCGTGTTGCCGCTGCTATTCTTTTCCTTGTTGCTTTGGTTTTTGTAGTACGCCAATGGCAACCGGGAGTAGACAAAAATGTAAACTGGTCTGCTTACGAAGCTGACAATCCTGAAGAAGCTTATGAGGCCACTATGGCCGCCCTAGCACTGGTATCCAAAAAAATGAACACCGGTGAAAAGGAAACCCTGAAAGGACTTGGCAAAATCAAGCAGGTCAACAAGGAAGTTCACAATTAAGAGAAATATGTGCGCCACATACTATTTGTATCACCCAAATTATTTAACTCGTTAATTATTTATCATGAAATCAATAATGCAGTCTTTTCTGGTTTTTGCCTTTACGCTGATTACCGTTAGTGCTTTTTCACAAGATGATGCTATCAGCAAATACTTTAATCAATACGTTGATGACGATCGCTTCACAGTAGTTTACATTTCTCCTAAGATGTTTGACATGTTTGCCAAAATGGACATCAAAGAATTGGCAGGTGAAGGTGACCAGGAAGCAAAAGTAGCTATGGAGGTGGTTAAAGACCTTACCGGCTTGCGTATCCTAACCACAGAAGAAACTCCCGATAAATTTTACAATGAAGCTATCTCTAAATTGAAAAGCCTAAAGATGGAATCCATTATGAAGGTGCGTTCAGACGGAGAAAATGTAGAATTCTTTGTCAAAGACGATGGTGGAGATAATATCAAAGAACTACTCCTTTTGGTCGGTGGTGATGAATTTGTAATGCTGAGCTTTACCGGCAACATCAACTTAAAGAAAATTGGCAAATTAGCCAACATGATGGACGTCAAAGGTGCCGAACACCTGGATGAGTTGGAGAAGCAATAATTTAAAGGGGCTGTTAGCTTTTGGCTATTGGCTATTGGCTAACAGCTTTTTTGGATGAGGATGGAGGATGAAGGATGGAAGATGAAGGATGGAAGATGAAGGATGGAGG
>JAGQWW010000270.1 GCA_020436955.1 Saprospiraceae bacterium
CAGGTGTTTCTCCCGTTACTTTTACAACGTAAACACCGCTGTTTCCTTCGATAGGCTGTGTAACCTGACCAACTGGAACACCATAAGCTGCAGCGATTACTTTTGGCTCAGTACCCATTCCAGGTACGTTTGCCATTGAGAATGCAACACCTTTAGCAGTATCAACTGAAACGTTATTAGAAGAAGCGATTTGCTCAAGACTGTTAGAAGAAAGATTAGCTTTGATCATTTCTGCTTTTTTAGCGTTGATTACCAAAGGTTCGATTTCTTCTTTTACGTTTTGCCAGGTAGGAATACCTTTTGGAGAAATTGATTTCAAACCGGCAACAACGTATTTTTCATCATATAGCAAAGTAGGCTCCTGGAAAGAGTAGAACTCTGGTGACAGGCCACCCACTTCAGGAGTACCAAGGTTTGCTTCATCACCAAATGCCCAGCGAACCATGCTTCTTGCAGCAGCTCCGCTTCCAAGGTTACCAACTACATAATCGTTTCTTTTCAATGGAGCTGATACTTCCAAACGAAGAGAAGGGTTAGCAGCAGCTGCAGCTTCCAAATCTGCTACAGTCTTATTGTCTTTAAGGAAGTTGTAAACTTCATTTTGTCTATTCTTCTGTGTTTCTGCACTTGGCTCAATTGGTGCTCCGATGAAAGCCAATTTAGCTCTTCTCTTTCTATCACCATAGCGCTTTTCAATTTTCACCAGGTGTACACCATAAGAAGTCCTAACAGTATACAATGGTCCAATCTCACCAGTGATAAACAATACTTCATTGTATTCAGGAACGAAAGTATTTGGAACGATACCTTCATACAATCCACCTTTGCTGGCAGAACCTGGGTCAGTAGAGTATTGGATAGCAAGGCTGTCAAACTGTGCTTTTCCGCTAAGGATAACATTTTTCAAACTATCGATGGTACGTCCTGCAGCTGCAAATTGCTCAGGTGTCTGAGCACCAATCAAAATGTGACGGGTATCAGCAGAGTCGTACATCATTTGCTGGTCGACTACTTTTACAAGGTTGTAAGAACCACCTTCGAAGTAAGGTCCGTAAACTGTACCAACAGGCAAACTAAAAATAGTATCTGCAATAGCAGCAGTTACGCTCTTATCGTCCAAATAAACAGGGTTGAACATTCCATCATTGGCCAAAACGAAGGTTGAATCATTCTTGGTCTCAGCAAATGGCTGTTTTTTGGCAGTGATACGCTCCAAAATCTGAGTTGAGTCAGCACGGGTTGGAACTACATCGAAAACCAGGTAAGAGATTTTTCTGGTTTCTTCATCCTGACGATACTTGTACTTATTCTTTTCGTAATAAGCTTTGAAATCATCATCAGAAAGCACTACATCACTGTTGTCGATATCTGCATAAGGAACACGTACATAAGTAAGGTCGCGGATAGTGTTTTGATCGGTGTTCATCATTTCTGCCATCCAGGAAGGAGTATAAACACCTTTTGCAGCCATTGCAGCATATTTATCCTGCAAACGCTGTTTTACAATTTCATACTCCTGGTGTCTCCAGAATTCTTTGAAACCTGGTTCCATGGAGTTATCATCAATCTGGCGCTGAATCAGGGCAAGCTGCTCACGTTCGATTTGTCTGGTCTGAGGATTGGAGAAACGCTGGGTGATAATTGGGCTTAGGTTGGTACCAAACTGCAAGTCACGCAATTCGTCACGACAAACACCTAGTCCAAGGTCGTCAGCAACTTCTTCAACAAGATTTTTTTCAACGTAATAGTTCCAAAGTTGATCTTTCAATGCATAACCGTCAGCAGATGAATTTCTGTACAACACATTTCTCATTAGATTTTCTGTGTTAGAAAATTCACGCTGTTCAACCTTGTTTCCATCGATTTTTCCGACAAAAGTTTGCTGGCTACCAAACAAACTTTGCTGTCCGGACATCATGTCCTGTAAAATAAATCCTCCAAGACCTAATGCAACCAGTACAATAACCAGCCACATGTTTTTCCTGATTTTTCCGAGTAAAGCCATTCTGTTTTATTTGAATTAATGTTCTTTTGAATATGTACAACAAAGATTATCTGTTTGTTACGGACAATTTTATTGCCAGATTCATTTCTTTTTTAATTTATAAAAAATTATATTAGAAAAAATCCGGGCAAAGGTAACGGCTTTACACATCAAAAACAAAATTTATATGCGCTTTAAACCATTGAATTACCTGTATTTTTCAATATCCCTATTCGGTTTGTGATTTTGCCAATGCTTCCAGCTCATTGTAAAAATCTTCACCGTATTTTCTTGTCAATGCCTCTTTTAAAAATTTATAGACCGGCATTTTTAGCTCTTTTCCAAGCGTACAAGCTGCACTGCAAATGTCCCATCGATCATAATTTAGTGCTTCAAAGTCCACCAAATCATTTTTTCGGATTCTAATAGGGTAGAGGTGACATGAAATGGGCTTTTTAAATTCAGTCTTACCATCTTTCCATGCTTGTTCTATGCCACATTTAGCGATGCCTTTTTCATCGTATACCATATAAGCACAAGCTCCATTGTTGACTAGTGTCGTGGCATATTCCTCAGCATCTTCCTCGTAAACATAGGCTCCCTGTTTTTCAATTGCAGCCTTACCTTCTTCAGAAAGATAGGGTCTGATGACATCCTGGATGGCATCCATGATTTTCAACTCCTCTTCTTCAAGTGGAGCACCGTAGTCGCCTTCCCAACAGCACGCTCCTTTGCATGCATGCAGATCACATACGAATGCTTCTTTTACGACGTCTTCCGAAATTAGTTTACCCTGAACAACAAACATTTCAAGATTTTTAAAAAAACTTATAAATGAGAATGGGATTTAGATAGTTATAGGCACCTTTTTATTCAACCAGGATTTTGATATTATCTTTTTTAGTTCTTGCTTTTAGAAATGTTTCGATCTTTTTTAAATCCTTGCTGGAAGGTTTTTTCTTAAAATCCATGTAAGCCATGAGCACCGTGTCACGTGACATAGAATCAGCTTGCATTACAACAGTTTCGCTTAGAGAAAATTGTTCCAAATCCGGCATTAAGGCCTTTAATTCGCCGGTGATATCACCCGATTTGCTTTCTATGCTTTTGAGTGAAATGATTTCTTTCTTTAAAAATGCGATTTCCTCTTCTTTCGATTTTAATTGCTCAGCATTATTCCTGTAAAGGTCTTCAATGATACCGGTTTTGATATTTTCATTCACCTCCTGGATATCGATGTTCTCCCCTGCATATCCCTGATTTACAACCAAATAAGCGTCATCCAGGCCGTATTTGGGGAGTTTTTCTTCTAGCTCCAATATCTTTTGATCTTCAATATGCTCGCCATAGAGCGTTACTTCAATTTTGTTATGGTCTCCCGTATACTCGGTTGTATAATCAATCATTTTACAATCATCGAACACCATCTCCATATTTAAAAAGTTGGACACACGCTGGTTAAACAAAGATTGCTGTACCACCCTGTAAGCAGTAATAGCACTAGGAATGATAAACAGGATGACAAATACCAGGATATACCTTTTTACTTTTTTTTCTCTGTCAGGTGATTCAAACTCCTTCAATTTAAACCCTAGGAATCTGACTATGATATATGTGGCAAGACTGATAAAAACACCATTGATAAAAAACAGATACATCGCTCCGAAGAAGAAGTTCCACTTTGCTGTAGCTATCGCATAACCTGCGGTACATAATGGGGGCATCAAAGCTGTAGCAATCGCAACGCCCGGAATGGCATTACTTTTTTCTTTCCTGGAACCGGCTACAATACCAGCAAGTCCACCGAAAAAGGCAATCAGTACATCCCATAATGTCGGACTTGTTCTGGCTAATAATTCAGATTGCGCATCATTGAGCGGGGATATTGCAAAATAAAGCGCTGAGGTGATGATAGAAATAGCAACGGCAACTCCCAGATTCTTCAGGGCCTTTAGGATGAGGTCAAAATCATTAATACCAATTCCAAGACCCACTCCCATAATAGGACCCATTAAAGGAGAAATCAACATCGCTCCAATGATTACTGCAGTGGAATTGACGTTGAGTCCGACAGAAGCGACCATGATGGCAAAAATGAGAATCCAAAGATTGGTGCCTCGGAAAACCATTGAGCGCTTTATCTCATCAATGGTGTCTGCCTCATGTGCCTTGTCCTCGTCCAGATTGAACCTGTCCCTTAAAAATAGCCTTGAGGCCCTGAATAAAACCCTAGGTGAGGGGGTTTCCATGTTTCTTAAATTTGATTTTGGGCGAAAAATAGCAATTAAATTATTGTGGAAACCTTTTTACCCTAAAAAAGAAAGCCGGGCGATAAGGCCCGGCTTTCTAACTAAAACAGTTATTGAATTTGTATTTTTCGATAGACTGCATCATTTCCTGACCTTATCTGTAAGAGGTAAATACCTTTACTTAGGTCTGTTTTGGAAATCTGATGACGC
>JAGQWW010000271.1 GCA_020436955.1 Saprospiraceae bacterium
AACAGAAGCCCCTATCAGATTGCCGAACCGATCCTTTAGCAACCTCCAAGGGTAACCATTCGAGTAAGTCGTGTTTACTTCTTTTTCAACAAAGGAAATTCCATTATCTAAAAGTCGATGGAAATAAGTTTTAAAAGGAGCATTTAAACTGGGTTGCGCCGAGCGTACAAAGTATAAGGTATTAGCAGGCCCCTTTACAAATGATTCTTTTGTGACCTCATTGTTCCATCCATCCAAATCCAGGAACCAATCGAATTCAAGTTGGTCCGTTACCGCGACACCTTGGTGACCGTTGATAGTTTCCTTAGAATAGATTAGAAAGGTCGATTCATCTTCAAATGGAATGATATACATCTCATTGTTTTCCCTGTACCAGGGAAATTCAGCTACCGATACTACTTCAAAAGCAGAATTAAGACGTATCAATTTGAAGGAAGGGTGAACCGTATTTTTTTCTCCAACCAATAATAACATATCATAATTGGAAAGAAATTCGACATCATAGAAATCTTCAGCGGTTATTCCATTAAGGTCTAAATTTAAGGGTGTAGAAAGACTTAATGATTGAAAAATTGAAACTTCCGATTTGCCAAAAACATTGCCGATAAATAGGGAACCACCATCAACGGAAACAATATTGGGGTTTATCTTTATAAGTTCAGGTTGTAAAAACCGGTTGGAGGAATAATTTTGGGAAAGAATATAATCCCCGATGTTAAGTAGGCTAAACTTTGTTCCCACCTTTCCGGGGTTGTTAAAATCAGCAATAAGGATAGAAAATATATTTGCTCCTTTGTAGAAGGCTATATTTGAAAAAGCCTCGTTTGTAATCACCTGTTGATTCGTTACCATTCCATCGTTTGAAATGTTGTATTGACTCAACGCCCGGTCCAGGGATTGCAGGTTTTTTGAGCTAAAGGCCCAAATACTATTAAAATAATCGTTGTAATATATCTTAAGGGGGGAGGCTGTGTAATTGTCACCAAAGGTTACATTATAATTGAAGGAAGATGAACCCTGTTGTGCTTGTAAGCTCCAGGAAAAAAAAAAAAAAAATCCGCAAAGGATGTCAGGTAAAATCAATACAAAAACACCGGTTGTATCCCGTCTGCCATCGTCAGTTTCTCCTATCAAGGTGTAAATGCTGCTGCCATTTACATTTACAAAGGGATTGGGGCAATCATAACAACTCAAGCCGGTAGGTGGCAACCACTGTAGATCAATACCGGTAGACGGTGTCACCTTGATTTCTTTTGGTTTGTTAGCACAGGCTATGACAATATTTGGAACGTTGTGTGTTGCCGGTTTTACGATGAAACAGGTATCGGTAATGCAACCATTACCTTTTGAAATGGCAACGCAATGTGGGCCGGGAGGTAAGTCGGTCAAATTATATGCATTTGAGCCATTGTTCCAAAGTATGTCCTCGGTGCCATCCGGATTGTCAATAGTTAGGCTGATAGTACCTTTTCCACCAACAAATACAGAAGACGAAATGTCAGCGGAAGCTTTAGCAGATTCCAAGGTCCTGACCACTTGCTTTTCTTCGAAATCGCAAGGTCCGATAGAAAATGTCAAGGAAATGGTATCCATTCCTACTAAAAGTTGACCTGGTTGAAGGGTACAAGAATCCGTTCCAATTCCTGGCCCAGACCAGAAGCAACCATAAGTGTCATCCAACACGATTGGGTCTGCATTATCACAAACCACCAATTCGTCAAATGCGATGGGTGAACTGCCACATGAAAGGGTAGTGCAATTAATGGAAATTTCACTGTCTTCGCAACCAAATGCACTATGCGCAACTACCCGAATATTGTAAGAGCTATCTGGCTCCAGGGAGTGTAAAAGCAAGGTATTGTTTGGATTGTGGAACAAGACTATATTATCATTCAAATAGACTGAATAATTCCTGACGCCATCAAGCCTGTTCCATTCCAAATTGATATCGGTATACGTTGCATTCCAATTGACAACCGGTGTTGCAGGTGGTGTATGAATTGTAACGGTTTTACTATCAACGGTATCCATACAACCTCCCTCATCCAGAATTAACTGTATGGTGTATGTTGCAGTATCAGCCAGTGCTATGGGGAAAGGACCCATCCCCTGGAGGGTTTCTGTGGCAGATGGACCTTCAATCAGCCAGGTATAGCTAGCATTAGGTGAGGGATATCCACTATACTGTAATAAGAAAGTGTCACCCAGGCACTGGTCACCGGCAACATCAATAGCGACATCGGGATTGCCAAAATAGGACCTGACAATACTATCACAACCGGAGGCAGCAATAAAAATTTCATCGGAGATATAACTGGTATCACAGGAGGGGTAATAAAACCGGGTTGGTTCAGGGCCGGTTATTTTAACTGATCGACAGGTTGGTACACCAGGAAAACAGAAATTATTTCCAAATGCACAAACCTTTCCTTCTCCGGGTTCTTTCCATTTTACAATTATAGAGGAGGATTTTTGTCCTGAAATAATCTCTCCAAATGAAGGAATCTCCCAGTCGTACCAAATAATTGGAAATGGCTGATTGGTGGAATATTCGACAACATCTCCACTACAATAAACAGTCCCTTCCGGGGAAGCAACCACTGGTCCAGGCGGATCTGGAGGGCCAGTGGTTACCCCACCCACTATGATTAGTCTAAAATCACAAACATCTCCACTTTTTCCATCCACCATTATGTAATAAACGTTTCCTGGGAGCAGATTTTCAGCGTTTACAACTAATTGTGTGGTGGGATTGGAACTGGCAAAACAATCGCTTACCCGTTCAAAACGGTCATTATAAATGGCTGCTTCCAATCCTTCTTCCATTCTACAATTTGATGGCTCAACTATAATGCTAATGTTTGTAGAATTGCTGTGGAAGGCTAACCATTGGCTATTTTCAACTGTACCACAAGGGAAATCATATGCAAAAGTATCTGGTGTATATCCACCGGAGTTTCCCAAATAAATTGGTCCACACATGATGCAGGTTCGAGGATCATCGCCTGACTCCCCACAAGGTTCAAATGCCGCAAGTGCAGGTGGAATATTTTTACAAGCCTGTGCAAAAGAGCAATTGTTTGACACGTTTAAGCAGGCTTCAAAACCTGCAGTTGAAAAGACAATTATTGTGTCATCGTTATTTACGGTAGTAATTACGCCTGTATCAATTTGCCATGCGAAGTTGGTGTTTTCAGGATAGCCTGAAGTAGAAAGTTGATAAAACCCCTGACTTAAATATTCAGCAGAAATGGTAGGAGCGGGTAATGGATTGTTTCCAACGTTGATGACCTCCAATTCAAAATCACAAATGTCTGCATCTATACCGTCGATATAGATAAAATAATCTCTTCCAGGAGCCAAATTGTTGTAGGTGAAAATTTCTAAACTATTATTTCCAACTATTTTACAATCTTCAACTATTTCTCCTTTATCATCAAATAATATTAATTCCAGGCCATTGCCGGAAGTACATGTCACAACGTTTAAAATGACCTCTGTGAATGGAGTATTGCAAGTAAAATTGAACCATTGACTGTTTTCTTCTGCATTACACAATCCGGGAAAGGCTTGTTCTGCTTGATATCCATCTGAAGAACCAAAATATAACCCACAAATATTACAACCAGGAAAATTATCATTGTTATCGTTGCAGGCTACTTTAGGCGCTTTATACTCCGCAATGATATTTTTGCATAATGGGGTTTCGGAAAAACACGGTGTTGTAACTGACAGACAGATTTGATTATCGCCAGGACCTGTACATAAAACTTTTAATTCTTTTTGTCCGGTTGGCCCTAAAATTTCAAAGTTAGCTGGTATTTGCCAATCCCAGGAATCAGCATCGCTTAGGGCCGTGAGAAAGAGGATGTCATTAACCTGGACCTTATGATTGTTTAAGGTGACTCTATCTTTGGATTGAATGATGAAATCATTGCTAGTTGAAGGAAGATTTATAGTTCCGTCAGAGATTTCAAAAGTACATATATCGCCATCAATTCCTTCGTAAAGAAGGTATTTGACCTGTTGTGAAGAATTTTGCCCTGCTCCAATAAAATGATTTCCAATATCTATTAATTCATGACAATCAGAAAGCGGTTTGAATTGGGAGTCAAAGACCTTTAGCCTTATACCCTTGTTTTCCCTGCTTGATATAAGATTAATTGACAGGTTCCTGCTTTTGGAAGGTATGATAGCCCAGTTAGCATTTTCAAAATCTACGCAATTATCAGGAGGGCCTGGGAAAATGCCAATAGTTTCAAAAGTGTAGTTCTCTGCTTGGCATAGGTAGCAATTTTTATTGTCCTCCAGAGGGTCACATGCTACATTAGGGCCAGTAAATAAAATTTCCTTACATGCCTGGTCCCTTTCACCGGAAGCTGTATGCATTACAGTTACACAAATTTCCCCATGCCCATATTCTTTTAATTGGTAAATCCT
>JAGQWW010000272.1 GCA_020436955.1 Saprospiraceae bacterium
TGTGAAGAAATTTCGGTAATAAAAAGAGCGCGAGACGGGATTCGAACCCGCGAC
The DNA here is from genome assembly GCA_020436955.1 of Saprospiraceae bacterium. Classification (GTDB taxonomy): domain Bacteria; phylum Bacteroidota; class Bacteroidia; order Chitinophagales; family Saprospiraceae; genus JAGQWW01. The sequence goes on from JAGQWW010000272.1 coordinate 55, forward strand.
CCCAACCTTGGCAAGGTTGTGCTCTACCAACTGAGCTACTTCCGCGTATTTTATTTAGATAATGCAGCACTCTTAACCTTGGTCCCGAAGCATTTCGGGATGCTCTACCAACTGAGCTACTTCCGCGATTATCTTTATATTTTCTTTGTACTTTACTTCAAAAGCGGGGCAAATTTACTGCAATCATTTTACATTTGTCAAACTTTTATTTGGATTTTTTTTCAAAAGAGGCAAAAAATCTTTTCGACTCCAAACAATGTCCTGAAAATCAACCAAATACAGCTAAAGCTTTCCTTACCTGTTCTCTTCTAACCGTTTTAAGTAATAATAAGTTTCCATCTGTGAACGAATAGCTACATCAGAATCATTTTGCTTGTAAATATTACTATGGTTTTCATCCAATAAACGCGCCTTCACATTATCATTCAATTGTATCTTGATGATTTCCTTGATTTGTTGCCTCAAGGCCGCATCGTACACCGGGAAAATGGTTTCTATCCGGTAACTAAGATTCCGAACCATCCAGTCCGCTGAACTAAGATATATTTTCTCATCACCATCATTGTAAAACATAAATACCCTGGCATGTTCCAAATACCTGTCCACAATGCTGATGGCTTCAATATTGTCACTAATACCTTCGATACCCGGCACTAATGAACAAATACCACGAATGATTAGCTTGATTTCTACGCCCGCCTCGTTTGCCTGGTACAGTTTCTCAACCATCTCTTCATCCTGCAGGCTATTCATCTTTAAAATAATGCGGGCCCGCTTACCGGCCTTTGCATTTTCTATTTCCTGATGAATCATCTGAATCAATTCCGTACGAAGATTAAATTGACCCACCAGCAAATGTTCAAATTCTGCATTTGGGATCTTTACGGTTTCCAAAAAGGAAAATACTCGTGAAACTTCACCGGTGATTCGTTGATCCGCCGTAAAAATTCCAAAGTCACTGTAAACCTTAGCTGTATCTTCATGGAAATTTCCGGTACTTAGATAGGTATACAAATTGGGGCCGTCACTCTCCTGACGACGAATCAACGCCAGTTTTGAATGCACTTTTACGCCCGGAAAGCTATAATGAACCTGTACGCCGGCTTTTTCCAGCTTTTCGCCCCATTCCAGATTGGCCTCTTCATCAAATCTTGCCTTTACTTCAACAAAACAACTCACCTGCTTTCCGGCTTTCACTGCCCGCATCAGCGCCTCCATAATCCTGGACTTGCGAGCAACCCGATATTGGATAATTTTGATGTGCGTTACATATGGGTCACGAGCTGCTTCTTCAAATAGCCTGACAACCGATTCATAGGAATGGTAGGGCACATGCACCATGTGGTCAGATTTGCTGATGGCACCAAAAAAATCGACTGCCTCTTCCAATGGTTTATATACCAGTGGTTGTAAAGGCAGATTCTTTAAATGATGCATCCCAAAATCGGGGAATTTGAAAAAGTCGAAGTTGTTATGGTAACGACCCTCGCGCAACAAATCATTGTTACCCAGATCAAAGGTTTCCTTTAAGAAGTCAAAAAAGCTGCCGGGCATCTCCCTGTCATAAACAAATCGACTCGGTGGTCCCACATGCCTTTTTGCAAGACTGGTCTTAATCTTCTGAATCAGGTCACCTGAAAATTCATCATCAATATACAATTCCGCATCTCTGGTCAACTTTATAGAAAAGGTATCAAGGATATCATAACCGGGAAACATGTAAGAAACATTGTGCCTTACGATGTCATCCAGCATAATCACATCATGAACTCCTCGACCCTGAGGCAGGTCAATAAATCTGGGCAAATGATCGGAAGGAATTTTAACCAGTCCGTAGTGGTCCTTTCCGTCCGGATTGGTTTTTTCCCTCATCTGTATGGCCAGGTACAATGCCGCATTATTCAGGAATGGGCGAATCTTTTTACCCACCAACAATACCGGTTGCACGAAAGGCAACATGTGGTCCCTGAAATAATTTTCTACGAATTCCCGCTGTTCTTCATTCAGGTCCAGTCTTCGCAAAAGATATATTCCATGCTGTTTGAGCTCAGGAATAATCTGATTTTCAAAAATATCACTGAATTCTTCCTGCTGACGATTCACGATTTCGTGGATCTCTTTTAATATCTGCTTAGGATTATAATCCAGTCGCTTTTTGGTCTTTTTACCTACCCGCAAAAGGTTATGATGGTTAGCTACCCGCACACGGAAAAATTCATCCAGATTGGATGAGTAAATCGCCAGGAATTTTATTCTTTCAAATAGTGGAACAGACGGATCTTTTGCTTCCTGCAACACGCGGTAATTGAACGATAACCAGCTTAAATCCCGATGTATGTAATAGTGCTTTTCTGCGGTCATATGTATTTTATCCTTTTAAAAAAGGCTCAGTTGATTATTGCTTTCTTCATAAAAAATTGGCCCCCTGGTCTTCACTGCCAAGTGTTCCTTTGCCTTTTCTACCAAATAAGCTGACAACTCCGGTGCCAGTATATTATCCGGCTCATGGCAAAAGAAATAAACATTTGTTAATCCTGCATTAAACCAGGACTTTAACCGCTCTACCCAGGCATCAATCCGGTCATAATCACTTTGCACTAAGCCATTTCCTACAAACCTTATTAATACTTCACGCGTGCTTAAGTGCATATGCAACACATCTCTTCGCCCTGCCACATCCGTTATCACACTCGCTATATAATTATCCTTCATAAGGCCAAAAACTTCACGGCCTGTATAGTTAAACCAATCGGGATGTCTCAACTCCACAGATAGTGGAATATGGCGAGGCCATCTTTTGAAAAAAGATTCCAACAGGCCCATTTGTTTAGGTCCAAAACGCGGCGGTAATTGCATAAAACAAACCCCTAATTTCGACTCTAACAGACCTATATTTTCACAAAAGGACTCGATATTTTGATCGTTCAACCCAAGGTCACCCTTATGGCTAATCACCTGGGGTACTTTTGGACAAAATCGAAAGTCTTCCGCACTTTTGTCGCGCCATCGAACGACAGTCTCAACATCGGGTATACGGTAGTGGGTAGTGTTATGTTCAATGGTATTAAATTGCCTGGTATAATGCTCCAAATAATCACCGGATTTGGTTTTAGGAGGATATACCTTCCCAACCCATTCCTTCATACTCCATCCGGTACACCCAACATACAAGGTTTTTTCATCACCTGACCCTTTAAATGGTGCATTAAAATCAGGATCATCTGGCAAAGTGAAGTCTACCTGGCTTATATCTGGCAATTTTCCAAAATCCATTTTCCAAAGGTAAAAAGAAAAAGATCCTATCGTATGGGGGTTTCCGAATTCATAATTTACTTTGTAAAAAAAGAAAAATGTCGGACAGGAAAAGTTTACAAACTGGCACACTTTATCTTATTCCATGCCCCATAGTGGAAGGTAAAATTGAATCCATTCCACCTCAAACCATCGATATTTTACACACCCTGAAATATTTTATAGCCGAAAAGGCAAAGACAGCTCGTCACTACATAAAAGCCACCAATCCGCCATATGCACTGCAGGACCTGGAAATGGTCGAAATCACCAAACATACCACCGAAGCTGAAAAACAAGGCTATTTAAAAGCTTTGGAAGCAGGCAACGATGTGGGATTACTATCAGAAGCAGGCTGTCCCGGCGTAGCAGATCCCGGTGCCTATATCGTTAGACTGGCGCATGAAAAAAACATCAAAGTAGTACCCCTTACCGGACCTTCCAGTATCCTTTTGGCACTAATGGCTTCCGGGATGAACGGCCAATCCTTTTGTTTCCATGGATATCTTCCTGTAAAAAAACTGCAATTGACCGGCAGCCTTAAAAAATTGGAAACCCTTTCCAAAACACATCAACAAACCCAACTTTTCATAGAAGCTCCATATCGAAATATGCAACTCATGGAAAGCGCTTTGGAGTGCCTGGGCCCAAACACCAGATTTGGAGTAGCCGCCAACCTGAACGATGAAGCGGAATTGATAAAAGTTCAACCAATAAAAAAGTGGGATAAAAACAATCTGCCTGCATTGCACAAAATCCCGGCAGTATTTATGATCATGGCTTGAAACCGCCCCAATCAAAATTCACGAGCGTTGGAAAAGCCAATTAAAAATTATTACAAAACTAATTTCAGCATCTGAATCACATTTTCATCCGGCCTTATCCCTTTTAGTACAATGGGCAACGAAAAACCGTTAAGCATGAATCCATGTATGAGCAAAATTCACCATAGTAGTGCAGATGCTGCCAAATAATCTCAAATACCAGATAATATTTACCATTCTTAGTGCGAGTTTGGAGGCATGTAGGTTTTTCGTTGTCCATTGTGCGGGCAGGACTTAGTGTGTAGCAAAAGGGATACAGCCTT
>JAGQWW010000273.1 GCA_020436955.1 Saprospiraceae bacterium
TGTGTTCTTTCTACACGATAGCAAAGGTGCATTATATTTTCGGAATTTACAATATCTATGCTGTTAATTTTTAAAATTGAAAAGCAAATCACCCTGATGAAATTTTTATTCAATTCAATGAAATTGGCACTTCATTTCAAGAATTGAGTTCATTTCAAAATATAATTTTGAAAAATTTAAAAAATCAAAGCTTCAGTAAAATATTAATCTACACATTTTATGAAATTATCCTCAGTAAAAATCTTGATATTTTTTTCAATAAGTGTATTTTTTACATTAAGAATGGAGGCTCAAAAGCCTTTTTCGGAAGAAGATGCACTCTTTATCAAAAATATATTTGACACTTCCCTCGAAGAAGGAAAAGCCTACTTCTGGCTCACCAACCTTTCTGAAAATATCGGAGGCAGGCTGGCAGGTTCGCCCCAGGCAGCAGCTGCAGTTGAATATACCCGTCAGGAAATGGAAAAATTAAACCTCGATACGGTTTTACTGCAACCATGTATGGTTCCGCACTGGGTGAGAGGAGAAAAAGAACAGGTCAGGGTAGTAAATTCCAATAAAATGGGAACTGTTGATTTAGACGCTCTGGCTTTAGGCAATTCTGTAGGCACCGGCCCATTGGGCATAACTGCAGAAGTGATTGAAGTAAAAAGCCTGAAAGAGGTAGAAGAACTCGGAAGAGAAAAAATCGAAGGTAAAATCGTTTTTTATAACAGACCCTTTGACAATACGCAACTTCGTACCTTTTATGCCTACGGCAAAGCTGTAGACCAGCGGGTCTATGGTCCTGCAAAAGCTGCAGAATATGGCGCAGTAGCAACCATCGTACGTTCCATGACCGGAAAACTGGACGACGTGCCACATACCGGGGTAACTGTCTATGAAAAGGAGGATCAAAAAATTCCTGCTGTAGCCATCTCCACCATGGATGCAAATCTGTTATCCCGATTATTGTCTGAAGAACCTGTCAAAGTATTTGTCAGAACCACCTGTGAAAACCTTCCTAAGAAAGTATCCTACAACGTTATTGGAGAAATAAAAGGCAGCGAATTTCCGGATGAAATCATAGTAGTTGGTGGCCATCTTGATTCATGGGATGTGGGTGGAGGAGCACATGATGATGGAGCCGGCTGTGTCCACTCTATGGATGTCCTTAACCTTCTTAAAATGTTGGATTATCGTCCCAAAAGAACGATTAGAGCTGTTATGTTTATGAATGAAGAAAATGGACTGGCAGGTGGATTGGAATATGCAAAGGTCTCCAACGAAAAAGGAGAAAAACACATCTTCGGCCTCGAATCAGACGCCGGTGGATTTACTCCACAAGGATTTTCTTGCGATGCTGAAAATGATGTATTTGTTGATCTTTTTCAAAAACTCAATGAATGGCTTCCGCTGTTAGAACCCTACAACCTACACCTCAACAAAGGTGGTTCAGGGGCGGATATCGGTCCTCTGAAAAGTCAATTGGGACTCTTATGCGGCCTGCGCCCTGATTCTCAAAGGTACTTTGATTACCATCACACAGCAGATGATACCATCGAAGCAGTCCACCCTAGAGAATTGGCCCTTGGATCAGCTGCTATGACTGCATTAGTTTTTCTAGTGGATAAGTATGGGTTGAACTAGTTACTGGTTTCTGGATGCTGGTCTCTTGTTTCTAGGAACCAGCTTCCAGAAACCAGCATCCAGTTTTAAATCCTCCCCTCATCGGCAAAGCTATAATAGCCTCGCTCGGCGATGATGATATGATCCAACACTGTTATCTCCAGATTTTTACCGGCTTCTGATAACTTTTTCGTTAAATCGATATCAGCCTGACTGGGACGAAGGTTGCCGCTTGGATGATTATGAAATAAAAGAATGGAAGTTGCTTTTCCTTCAAGGGCCTTTCGGAATATAATCTTAGCATCAGCTACCGTTCCGGTTACTCCTCCCTGGCTAATTTGCTCCCGGGAAAGAACCCTGTTGGCTCTATTGAGCAGTAGAATCCAAAACTCTTCGTGGGGAAGATCCATTAAAAGTGGAGCCATAATTTTATACGCATCGAGACTGCTTGTGATTTTTGGCTTTTCCCTGATGTCAGACATTTGCCTGCGACGGCCGATCTCTATTGCTGCCAAAACAGATACCGCTTTGGCCTGGCCTACCCCTTTTACTTTCATGAGTTCAGCTGGCGTTAGTTTACCTAATTCATGTAGATCATTATGCACATGACTCAAAAGCTTTTTTGCCAGACTTAAGGCAGACTCCACCCGGGTACCCGTACCGAGGATAATGGCAATTAATTCAGCGTCTGTTAAATGGTTTTTTCCTTTGAGGAGCAATTTTTCACGAGGACGGTCCTCTTCAGCCCAATTCTTTATAGAAAGGACCGGTTTTTCATAAGTTTTCATACTTTTTAAATGTTTTAGTTTTCTAAATAAATCCTATTTTACGAAAAATACTTACGTAACAGGCGAACCAAAATACAATTTTTTCACTTAGTTATCGCTATATTCGAGGGTTTAATGTACTTTTGACACTAATTATCAAACCTTAGGCTACTATGCTTGAAATTGAAAGTAAACAAAACACCAAAATACTGGCAACAGTCGGCCCTGCTTGCGACTCTTACGACAATCTGTTGGCATTGGTGAAAGCAGGCGTTGATGTATTTCGTCTGAATTTTTCGCATGGTAGTCATGAACAGCACCAGGCGGTAATCAACCGTATTCAATACATCAACGATAAATACGGAACGCATATTGGCATACTTGCAGACTTGCAAGGCCCCAAACTTCGCGTAGGCCTGATTGAAAACGATGGCATCCAACTGAACCAGGGAGATGAAATCGTTTTCACCAACGAAGAGAAAATAGGTACCAAGGAAGGTGGCGTATACATGTCATACCCTGAATTTGCCAACGATGTAGAAGTCGGAGAAAAGGTAATGGTCGATGATGGGAAACTGGTGTTTGAAGTTGTCTCCACCAATAAAAAGGATAAGGTGACGCTCAAAACCCTTTTCGGTGGGGTATTAAAACCCAGAAAAGGTGTTAATCTTCCAAATACCAAAATATCTCAACCCTGTCTTACTGAAAAAGACCTGACTGACCTGGAATTTATCCTGACCCAGCCGGTCAATTGGATAGCACTTTCATTCGTAAGACACCCTGATGATTTGCGTGACCTTCGTAGAAGAGTATATGCAAAGGGCCACCCGGCAAAAATTCTTGCTAAAATTGAAAAGCCGGAAGCTATTACCAACTTAAAAGAGATTATTAAAGAATCGAATGGTATCATGGTAGCAAGGGGTGACCTTGGTATCGAAGTTCCTATGGAACGGCTACCGATCATTCAAAAAGATATCATTAAAAAGTGTTTGAAGTATGCTCGGCCGGTAATCGTAGCAACTCAAATGCTGGATAGTATGACAACCAATCCATTCCCTACCCGTGCAGAGGTTACAGACGTAGCCAATGCAGTAATGGATGGTGCAGATTGTCTTATGCTTAGCGGTGAAACTTCCACGGGAGACCACCCTATTACTGTGGTAAGGCAAATGGCCAGGATTATTGAGGAGGCGGAAAAGAAATATGATATCAAAGACAAACGACCTAAACCTAGCAACAGAACCAGAACCTTCAACTCAGATGTAGTTTGTAATATCGCTGCAACTGCTGCTATGGACCTAAAAGCAAAAGCTATTATCGGTGTGACCAGTTCAGGATACACTGCATTTAGGTTATCAAGCTTTAGGCCTAAGACTGAAATTTACATTTTTTCAGACCGTATGCATATGTTGGCAACACTCAACCTGGTTTGGGGCGTTAAGTGTTTCTATTATGACCGCTTCACTTCTACCGATCAGAGCATTAATGAAATTAATGAGTATCTGAAAGAGAACGGACAGGTCAAAAAAGGAGATATCGTGATTAATACAGGGAGTATGCCGCTTCAAAAAAGGCATAGAACCAACATGTTAAAAGTATCGGAGATAGAGTAATTCCTGCCGGGATTCATCACTTCCAAGAGATAAATGTATTTTTGCGCCATGATGGAAGCGGTAAAGCAACTTTACCATTTCTAATTAGGTTATTGCAAAAAAAGAAAAATGCCAGAACAGAATTTTGTTGATTATGTAAAGATTTATTGCCGCTCCGGTAAGGGGGGAGCCGGTTCTGTGCATTTTTACCGCGCTAAATATGTTCCGAAAGGGGGGCCCGATGGTGGTGATGGTGGTCGTGGAGGTCATATAATACTGCGAGGCAATAGAAATATGTGGACCTTACTTCCTTTGAAATATCGGAAACACGTTATGGCAGGGGACGGCAACAACGGTAGTGAAAACAACAAAACCGGAGCTGACGGCGAAGATGTAATCATCGACGTACCTTTGGGGACAGTTGCAAAAGATGCAGAGACCGGTGAAGTCGAATTTGAA
>JAGQWW010000274.1 GCA_020436955.1 Saprospiraceae bacterium
AGGCGTATCGGTGACAAAATCGTCAACGTTACAATTTCCATCTCCCCAAATATGTCTTAGGTTGAGCCAATGGCCCACTTCATGGGTCGCTGTACGCCCCAGGTCAAAAGGTGGGGTTGCAGAACCATTTCTACCGAAATAAGCATAATCAATTACTACTCCATCGGTATTGGCTGGGCCTCCCGGAAACTGGGCATAGCCTAATAATCCACTGCTAAGGTCACAGACCCAAATGTTTAAATAATCGCCTGCTGGCCAGGCGTCGGTTCCTCCTGTACTATAAAATTTCATGTTGTCATTAGAGGAAAAGGAGGATACGGTTGTTTGTCTTCTGGTTATGCCGGTTGTTGCGGTGCCGTTTGGGTCTATGGTGGCCATGCAGAATTCAATTTCTGAATCGGCTGCTTGTGACCAGGTGTTGTTTGCATCTGCATTCAGACGTCTGAAATCTTCATTTAAAACATCAATCTGTGATTGTACTTGAGCGTCAGAGATATTTTCTGCTGTAGTGTTCCAAATTACATGCACAACTACAGGAATGGTGTAAACTGCTCTATCGGTAACTCCTTGTTGTGCGATGATACGTGCGGTCTGCTCTTCTATGGCTTGTAATTGTTTTGCCCTTTCCGGGTCCTCATTTATTTGCTTCTGTAGATATTCCATGGACCCACAAGTTCGTTGTTGTCCAAATAAGGTAGTACTCATTGCCAGAAAGGCAATGAAGGCAAGTAATTTTCCAGTCATACTGCTTTGGTTATTATTTTGAAATCGGTTATTTCCCACTAATACGATTTTAAAAAAAGGGGTTGGGTGAATGTTTGTCGACTGAAGTTTTTGCTCTTTATGTACTTTTTTTGAACGCTTTGTTGATTACAAATATATTGGCCAACGAACTATGAATTTGGCCTCTTTATAGATTTGGCACATTTTATTATACGTAATGGGCCTTTACTTATACTTTTGTTTTGGCCGACAGCCTATATAAGTGGTAATTTTGTGTTGTACACCGGATGAAAGGGATAAAAGCCGGTTCATGGATTACCCTGTATAACCTCATTACCAAAAAACCTACGACTGTTATCAGTTGTGTTCTCATTCTAACTATTTAAGGTAAACCATGCAACAGGAATTCACCCGCCCATTTCAATGGATACTTGAAAATCGACACCGTTGGGTGTTTCATCTTGCTTTCTGGATTTTTATATATCTGGATGAAATCCTGTCGCTGGTTTATCTGACTCCGCAAATCAAGTCCTTTCATCTGGTGTTTTTTGAGGTTCCGGCGGACATGGCCCTCGTCTATATCAACCTTTATTTCCTCATACCTCAGTTTCTTATCAAACGTAACATTTGGGAGTATTTGGCACTCACCCTGCTGACCATTTACCTCAATGTGGGTTTGATGATGTACCTGTACTTCGATTGGACCTGCCTCGATTGCGACTTTTTATCCGAATCAGTCACCTTCTTTTTATCGTCTTCTACGTTGGTGGGTACCGCGGCAGGTATCAAAATTTTTAAAATGCTGATAAAAAACCAGCAAAGAGTAGGCGAACTGGAAAATGCCCAGCTTTCCGCTGAATTGAAATTTTTAAAAAATCAAATCAACCCGCATTTCCTTTTTAATGCACTCAATAATATATATGTACAATCTAAAACCCGCCCTGAAGAGACGCCGGATTCTATCCTGTTGATTTCAGATTTGCTGCGGTACCAATTATACGATTGTACCAAAGAGCGGGTAAGCCTGGAAGGAGAAATCAAATACCTGCGCAACTACCTGCAATTGGATCGGATGCGACGTGACCATACCAATCTGTCTTTTGAGGTCATTGGATCTCCAAAAGGATTGTTGGTAGCGCCTTTTTTATTTCTTCCTTTTGTTGAAAATGCGGTTAAATATTGTGATAGTAGTAAAAACGATCACTACATCCATATACAATTTCAAATACACCCGGACCAGATAGAATTTAATTGTGAAAATAATTTCAACCCATCCATGAAGCCCACGGGGCCCGGTGGTATTGGTTTGCAAAACGTAAAACGAAGGCTGGCTTTATTGTATCCAAAAGAGCATAAATTGGATATAAACACGGAAAATGGTAAATTTACTGTTACCATGATACTTCAGGGTAAGAAAATCCATTCCCACTTACCCGAAAAGACTAAGTTAATCCCAGCCGGGAACGCAGTTTTGCAATCTAATAAGGTTTGAGCCTTTAAGTAAGATTTTGCTGTAAATCAAATCACCGTTGTAGAATTTACGGTTTACGGTTTACGATTTACGTGTTGCTAAAAACGAAAGGCGAATTGCGAAAAGCAAACAGCAAATAAATTTTTAGCAAAATAAGAGGTCAATGATCTTATAGTATTTAAAACAGTCAATCCAGTTCTTTTTATGAAGTGTATTATCGTAGATGACGAACCTCTTGCAAGAGAGGGAATGGAATTAAATGTACAAGAAGTACCTTTTCTGGAATGTGTAGGGACCTTTCCTTCGGCCCTTGATGCCAACGAATTCCTCCACAACAACCAGGTAGACCTGGTCTTCCTCGACATCCAAATGCCTGGCATCACCGGGCTTGATTTCATTCGAATACTAAAAGATAAACCTATGTTTATCCTTACCACTGCTTACCCTGAGTTTGCATTGGAAAGTTACGAATTGGATGTGGTCGATTATCTGGTAAAACCTATCCGTCTGGAACGCTTTTTAAAAGCGGTCAATAAAGCCAAAGACCTATACCTGCTGCAGGAAAAATCTGAAAATAATTCACCACAGGTCAACAATGAAGATGGTTTCATTTATTTAAAAAGTGACCGTAAAATTTTGAAGGTTTTTCTCAAAGACATCCGATTTATTTCAGGTATGAAGGACTACGTTATGGTGCATACCAACAAAGACCGTATCATGACCGCCATGAACCTGAAAACCATCTTCGAACAATTGCCCCAGGACCAATTTGCACGGGTCAGCAAATCGCACCTTATTAATGTTCATTACCTTGAAAGTATGGATGGCGATGAAATCAACCTCGGAAATGATAAAATTCCATTAGGAAAAACCTATCGTGACGATTTCATCAACCGATTTATTAAAGATAATCTGTTGGAACGTCCGTAAATAAATCGGCAGGAAAGTTTTCAAAAGTAGCTTGCTGGATTTGCTCCAGGGTATCCGGTATCAAAATCTTCACCTGATTTTGCAAATGCGCCTGATTTCCGGTAGAAAAGAATCGGACCGATAAAGCTCCTTTTCCTAATTGATGATGATTTGCCAAAACATTGCGGGTTTGCCTCGCGACAGCCGGCGCCGGATTAATCACATCCACATCATCCGGCAATAGCTCTATTAAATGCTTTTCTATAAAAGGATAATGCGTACAACCCAGCACCAAATTATCTACCCCTTTTGAAATCATGGGTTCCAAAACGGTATTAAGCAAAGCCTTTATTGCTTCATCATTCTCGCCACCTTCAATCAAAGGCACCAAACCTTTACAGGAATCTTCCAGCACCTCGATGCCCATCCCAAAACGCGTTTTCAGACTGATATACCTATCGCTTTTAATGGTACCCTCTGTTGCCAACACTCCAATGATTCCGGTCCGACTTTTTGAAGCAGCTGGTTTTACAGCCGGCTCCATACCCACAAATTGGGTTTCCGGAAACTTATCCCGCAACCAATTAAGGGCTGCCCCGGTGGCCGTATTACAAGCTACTACGATAATCTTCGCTCCCTGGTCCAGTAAAAATTGAGTAATGACTTTTGAAAAATAGCGAATCTCCTCCCGACTCCTTTGCCCGTAAGGCACATGCAATTGGTCAGCCACATATAGATAGTTTTCCTCCGGCAACAACTTGACCAGCTCCTGCAAAACGCTGAGCCCGCCAATACCCGAATCAAAAACTCCTATCGGCTTATTCATAGAGAAGATTTAATAATAAAATACTGTTATCAAATGTCGCAATAGTTTTTTCAATTTCTTACTTGTATGAAAAGATTCGGCAATGGTTTATCAGTAAAATTTTTTAATCAACAGCGCTGACTACACCTAAAGTGCACTAAATAAATCCATTTTAATAATCTTCTTGGTAGTAAAATGGTCTTTCTTTTTTAAGATCGCTTGACAAGTAATAAAAACGCTTTGGCTCAGCAGTCAACAAAATTTCCTTGACTGAGTATATTCAAATCCAATCCCCACAACTTAACAGCTGATGCTAGATCCGATTGAATAGACCTACATATTTCTTCGGTCATCACCAGTAAAATAACACACTTTTCAAGCATTGAAACCTTCAAATTTCCATTTGTTATTTCATGTTGAAATAACGACGCATTGGATTTTGAAAAGAATACTTCGGGTTGAATTTGAGCACTGTGTAACATCGTCATAGTTACCCCCCAATATTTG
>JAGQWW010000275.1 GCA_020436955.1 Saprospiraceae bacterium
GGTCGCCATTGAGGCTGGCCAGGCCGTTGAAGCCCTGAATGCGCACCTTGGCGTAGCCGTCTTCGAAAGATTCGATCTTGTCGTACTTGGGAGGGATGATCTCGATGCCCTTCTGGTTGATGATACCCCATTTGCCGTCGACCTGAACTACCGCTACGCCATCATTAAATTGCCCTGCTTTTTGATAATAGCCATCATAGGGCTTGGCTTGTTCGGTTATATAGTAGAAATTGTAGGAAGAGTCTCTTACCAAACCTCGACCTTCACTAAAGTCCAATAATCGATTAATCTGTGGTTCAATGATGGTATTTCCGGCTGAGTCTAATAGCCCAGCGTTTTTAATCCCCCTATAAACAACGGCAACACCATCTTTATAATCCAGACATTTGGAATATTGAGGTTCCGCTAAATATTTCCCTTCTTTATCGATATAACCACAATTACCTTCTAATTGCACGGCAGCCTTACCCTCAGAAAAGTCAGATACCTTGGAATAAATATCATTGATAATTTGCTGCCCCTGAAGATTGACAAACCCAAATCCATTTTTGGTGCGTACAGCGGCCATGCCTTCTTTGAAGGGTCTTATCTCACGATATCCCTGGGTAGTAATTAGTTCGCCCTTCAGGTTAACCAATCCGTAGCGTACATTCTCCGATCCATACCGAACAACTGAAAGTCCCATATTATCGAAAGGCTCCATCTCAGGGTATTTTGGCTTCAAAATGAAATTTCCCTGTGGATCAATCAAGCCAAACTTGCCTTCCTGCATGATGATAGCGACGCCGAATTTAAAGTCAAATGCCCGCTGGAATTGCTCAGGAATGACCATTTCACCTTTTGTATTGATAAAACCTAGCCCATTATTCGTAACGGCCCAGGCCAAACCATTGGAAAAATTACCCACTCTTTTAAAATTGGCTGGTATGGCTAAATCACCAAGTCGATCGGTGAAGCCCCAGTTATTACCGATTTTAACAGCAGCTAAGCCCTCTGAGAAGTTTTCTACTTTTTGGAATCGACAGGGTACTATTTCCTGACCAAGCTTATTGACAAAACCCCAGAAATTATTTCGTTTTACGGCCAATTTACCTTCGCTAAAGGAGCCAATTTCATCAAAGACAGCACTGATTTTTATTTGACCACTGGTATCGATCAAACCATACTTTTCTTCCCTTTTGTAAACACGTATAATTCGGTTCCCGGTTTGTTCCAGAAAATGGATATCGTCAAACTCAAATGGAATCAATTGTTTGCCTTCAAAGTTAACTGCGCCCCATTTCTCATTATACTTGCATATAATCACTTCACTGAGGCAATCCATGGCATATTCAAATTGCGGTTGAATAACCATTCTACCCAAAGTATCGATGAAACCCCAGGTACAGTCTTCACAAATCAAATCCGCTTCCCTGTTAAAGACCAAGTCGTGTGCAGTAAAATCCGTCATGCGATTTGGAACGGATAAATTGCCCAGAAAATCATTAATACTGACAAGGCTTTCTTTGCCGCCGTCCATACTTCCTGACAATTTCCCTTTCATACTCACCCTTGCCATCCCTTCAGAAAACTCTCCGATGTAAATGAAGTCCTTCAATAATACGGTACCTGTTTTTAGGATAAGTCCATGTCGGCCATTTTCGAATATACACCTGGCTAATGGGTAACCCTTTCTAAAATCGTCAAATCGAATATCCCACAAGTTCATTTCCGTTATAAGGGCGCCCGTACGGTTATCTACCAAACCAAAGACCATATCAAAACGATAAGTAGTCCTGTCAAAAACAAGTTTCTTGGATTTATTGATACCGACCAGGGTTAAATTCAAATCCTTAATTACTTTGACAAAATCAAATATTGGGTCAATTTGGACATTTCCATCATTTAGCTTTCTCAAACCCCATTTATCAGTCTCCGGCGAATAGAACCATTCAAAATCCTTCAAAACAAAAGCTGATTCTATTGAATTATTGACCGGTTGGCTTGGCTTTTTCTTGCCGATGGTAATCGTAAAGTGCTCTCCAAAGTTACCTTCGGCAATTAGGTTGCCCATGGGATCAAAATCATATATGGAGAGGGAGTCAGCCAGGTAAGCTTTAGCTTGCCTGTTCTCAATTTCTATTCTTTGATAGAGCGTTGGAACTACCAATTTCCCTTTTGGATTACAAACCCCGAAAAGGTTGTTCTTTTTAACCAGACAAAAGTTGCTTTTCAAAGGGGCTACATAGTCAAATTCCTGCGGAATAATCTGTCGGTCACCTTCGTCAACAATTCCCCACATACCCTGATAATTGACCCTGAAATAATGCTGGCCATAATGTTGAATTTCATTATAAATAGGAGAGAGGATCCAGTTTCCACAATCATCCATTAAGCCCAAAAGACGGTTGTTTTTGACTAACACATAATGGCGGGAGAATGCGAAAAAGTTATCGTAGGGCTCTTCAGTGAGTATTTGACCTGATAAAGTGGAAAAGAGGTATTGATGCGCTCCTTCGTACAATTTTAGAAATCCGGGATTAATTTCGGTGAAGGCATCGAACCTGACCGGTACGATTTCATTTCCGTAAATATTAACAGCGCCCCATTTATTAGCATCTTTACAAAAGATGACTCTGCCATCCAAAATGGTAATTTCATCAAACATGGGTTCCAACACTGTATTACCCATTCGGTCTATAACACCAACTTTTCCGTCGATCTCTGTTTTAAAGAAGTAACCATCTTCAGAAAAGATCTTATCATAAATAGGAGCTGCCAGGGGAGCACCTTTGGCAGATACCATACCCCATTTGCCATGGATCATGTACCCCAAAAAGTCTTCAAACCAAACCTCAACATGATCATATCCTGACTGGACAATCGTGTCTCCTGCCAGGTTAATGACTTTCCAAATAGCGTTTTGTTTTACAGAAAATAAATCAGGCGAGAGTACTTTAATGTCTTCATAAGAAGCGGGCACTACTTCCTGAGCTTTTAAGTCCAACACCCCAACTTTTCCTTTTTTTTGCATGATGGCCAAACCGGAAGCCTTAAATTCTCCGATGGCATCATATTCAGTTTGGGTAACCAGTTTTCCTTCCTGGTTGATGAGGCCCCATTTTTTATTGACCTTTACCGGAAATAGGGTTTGGGCCCATGGTTGTCCATGGAACAATAGCGCTAAAACTAATGATATGTATAGTCTGTTTTTAAACATTCAAAACAATCAAAAGGAACTCTAAGTGAACAGTCATTGGCAAAGTGCGCCGACAAAAATGTCAGCTATTCTTAAAATAGCAAAAAAGATGTGCCAATTTTAAGAAATTTTAATCTGTACTACCTTTACTTCTTAAAAGGATAGGACCTAAAAATGTCCCATTGTTGTCCATTGTGCTTTAAAAGTACCAACTCCTCCGTCCTAAATATTCTCAGATATCGAGTTTGGGAAAAATGGGCCCACGCTCTTAAAAAGTAAGGTCTTTTTAAATCTTTGAAAGCCACGGTCATGTGCGGAGTAAATGGATGTGGACTCTTGTCGGAAAGGTCCAACTCCTGTAAGAAACGAATTTTTAAGGATTTATACAATCGGGTCAAATCGTCACTTTTTAGCACATCAATAAAAATCACTCTGGGAGAAAAGCAGGCAAAATTTTCCAATTGAACATAAAATGTCTCTGTTTTGGATGCTACAAATTTAATTTGCTTTTCAAGTTTATAGAGTTCCGACTCATTCCAACGAAAAGGAGGAAAAATTGTCACATGCGGAGGAGATTTTAACGCATGCGAAGATTTAAATTGCTGTGCCGCATATTTTTTAAATCCGGTAACCTCTTCTGCTATTTCACTTGGGGGCAATATTGCCAGAAAAAATATGGGATCTTTCATAAGGATGCTTCAACCTCTTTATTGGGTTACGGTTTAGAGGAGTTGAAAACAAATAGTACTTTGGTTTAGAAAATAACCTCTTGATTTGCAAATTTGCAAAATATCATTCACAAAATAGTCCTATCCATGAGTAAGACGATAGAAGGAAGAGTAATTTTTAAAGAAATAGGAACCGGAGCCTGGGGTATCGAATCCAAAGACGGTACAGAATATCGCCCTGTCAACTTTCCTGAACAACTCAAAAAGAAGGGAGCCAACGTCAAGGTAAAGATCAAACCGGTTGATGAAGATTTTTCCATTCACATGTGGGGTGAACCAGTCGAAATTGTTGGTTTCAGCACATTGATGCCGTGATCCCGGCATTTGAATAGCAAATAATTACCCTATTTTTGACGCAAAAGTCCTCTATGCCCATAGTTGATGTCATAATTCCCGTGATAAACGAGGAAGCCTCTATTGGTTTGGTGCTGAACGATATTCCAAAAGATGTTGTCAGAAATGTAATCGTGTGCGATAACGGTAGCGCTGACGATACTATTAAT
>JAGQWW010000276.1 GCA_020436955.1 Saprospiraceae bacterium
AAAGGTAGTGCCTGCAGCGCCTGCATCCAATTCACCAGATTTTTTCTTAACAAGTTCAAGGAAAGTCCGGGTGTCGTCCGAAGTTGACAAGTTGGACATTCGAAAGCTGTCTTCTGACAAGGCTTCCATGAGTAATAATCGATTGCTTATACTTTTTGATCCATCCAACCGGACAGTGCCTTGTAAGACTTTGTTACTGAAATCAAGACTAAGGGTATCTTTCATTTATGCTTTTATCCGTTCTGCAATTGCTTTTCCTGCCAAATAACCACCCGACCAGGCTGCCTGAAAATTAAATCCACCGGTCACGGCGTCGATATTGATTACTTCGCCTGCCATAAAAAGGCCGGGAAATAGTTTGCTTTCGAAATTTTTAAAATCAATCTCCTTCAATTTTACACCACCTGCGGTTACAAATTCATCTTTAAAAATAGATTTTCCATTCACTTCAAAAATGCTTCCATGTAACACTTCGACCAATTGATGTAATTCCTTTTTGGAAATATCGGACCAGTTTTTTTGACCATCCTCCACACAAAAACCAGTCAATGATTTCCATAATCGAGCCGATATTACCGGGAAAGGTGATAAACCGGTGATAAGCTTTTGCGGATGTTCCGTTCGCCAGTTTTTTAAATGTTCCTGAATGTCATCGATTTCCAGGAAGGGCAACCAATTAACTTTTAACTGAAATTGGTAACCCATCTCTTGAAATACCCTTGCTCCCCAAGCCGACAACCTTAAGACACCAAACCCCGAAAGTCCCCAATGTGTGATTAACAAGGAGCCTTCTTCCTGTAATTTTTTTACCGCTTTTTGTATTGGTTTTGGACTATCGGCAGGCGCTAAAATGGACAGCCCGACCTTTTCAAGACTCACCCCCATCAAGTCCTGAAGTCTTTGGTCTTTGATATTAAAGGTAAAAAGCGAAGGTACGGGTTCAACAATGTCATGACCCAACGTTGCGAGCATTTCCCAGATAGCAGGATTACTTCCGGTACCTAAAAAAATGGTTTTAGTGGACAGACTGGGGTGGTGCGTAAGATGAACCGTCCACCCCGTTTGACGCTGCTCAATTTGCCTGACTCTTCTACCAGTAATTACTTCTATGCCTGCTTTTTTAGCAGCACGTTCTAGACAATCCATAATAGTCTGAGAACTATCAGTTACCGGAAACATCCTTCCATCTGGCTCTGCCTTTAATTTTACTCCTCTTTTTTCAAACCAGGCAACAGTTTCTTTTTGCCCAAATCTGGTAAATGGGCTCAACAGCTCCTTTTGGCCCCTTGGATAGAAAGTTGCCAGCCGTAATGGGTCGGTACAATTATGTGTAACGTTACATCTGCCTCCACCGCTTACCTTTACCTTTTGCAAAACCTCCTTTCCTCTTTCCAAAATGATTATCCGGGCATTGGGAGCATTTTCCGCAGCTGTAATCGCTGCCATAAAACCGGCAGCACCGCCTCCAACTACTATGCAATCAAAATTATCCAAGGATCAGCTTTTTATTAAAATTCATACTTCCCTGCTAAGGTAGTCTGCCAGCGTTGAAAATTAATGATTGCTGGTATTGATTTATTTAACCATGATAGGTGCTGAAAAAGTTTGGCCTCCTTTTTTAGCAAAAATGTAATAAACGCCTCCCGGCAATCCGTTGGTTTTTAGAGTGTTATCGTTGGAAGACAAAATGATTTGGCCGAAAGGGTTCAGAAGGATAAGTACATCCATATCTTTTTCCTCTACAACAATTTCACCATCTTCATTTTGAAAAAAGATAAAATCATTGGTCTCAATATTAGATACTTTTGTAACCTTATCCAATCGAATTACTACTGCATTTGGCGTCATAAGCCCACCACTACCGGATGGTATTAAATCGTCAATATATTGGCCGTTCTGGTTGAATTGTTTTACACTATTACTGGCACCATTTCCTATTAAAATATTGCCATCAGGGAGTAGCGCAACTCCTTCGGATTTTGATAATCCGGTTAAAAAGGCTCCAAGGTATGTTCCATCCGGACCAAACCTTTTTACAGATGTTGCATCATAATCTAATACCAAAAGATCTCCTCCATCATCAAACCATATATTGGTGGGCCCGGCAAGATTAGATTGGATAAAAAGTCCCATATCTTGTCCGGTTGGATCAAATTTTCTTACATGATCCAAGTTATAAGAAGAAACATACAAGTTGCCATCAACATCCCAGTCCATTCCAATACTTTGATCCACGCCTCTGGAAGTAAAATCATCTACAAAGGTGCCATCTAGTTGAAATCGTTTGACCTTCCCGTTGCCTCCCCATTGTAGAACATAAAGCAATGAATCCGGACCTATTTTCATTCTGGTGGGCCCCAATATACCGTAGGCAAATTCTGACAAAAATCTACCGGAGTCAGCTTCAAATTTTGATATACGATTGGTGCCAAAGTTCGAAATCAACACGATGTTTTCATTTTCTCTAAAAAGGATGTCCTGTGGCCAGTTTAAATGGTCAGCAATAAACACTTCAGGATTACTTCCATCTGAGTCGTATTTGAGGATTTGCCAGGGTGGAACGTTGAAATTGCCGGCGTCACTAACGTAGATTTTATAATCTTGCGCAGGTAGGTTTCCTGCCATGAGTAGCAGAAAAAACAATAGATTTTTCATGATTCGGGTGTTTAAGAGTTTACCCTAAGTTAGGAGTTAACATCTAGTGGTAGTCATCCTAATGAATCTTTGAAACCTTCCTGACAAATTTATTTTGGACTTATTGTACTCAATAAGAGCTAATTACAATAGTATTTTCCATTCAATAGGCAGGGAATGCATATGAAATTCGGACCTGGAAATAATATAAATAAGGCTATTTTGCCACCAAATCAATTCCGAATTATGGCTGAAAATTTTGAATTAAGGGATTTTTATAATCCCGGTACGATTACAATCCTTGCTGATAGTTTAAAAGAAGTATATCCTGATTTTCCCCATGAATCTTTTTTGAAAAGGGTAATACCTGCCTTGCCCCCGTTAGGGCTGTTGGAAAGGTCGAATGTAATCTGCGATGCATTTGAAGCATTGCTTCCTGACGATTTCAAAAATACAAGTGACATCCTGGTCAAGAATGTGCAACAAAGCCTTCCTTTGGAAGGGGAAGGAGCAGTAAACGGATTTATGGTGCTCCCACATACCCAATATATAGCAAGGAATGGCTTGGACTACTTCGATATTTCGATGCGAGCTTTGTATGAACTGACTAAAAAATTTACCAGCGAATTCGCGATTCGTCCATTTCTAATCCACCGTACAGAAGAAACATTGGCGGTTTTAAAAAAATGGGCTACTGATGAAAATGAACACGTCAGGAGATTGGTTTCTGAAGGTACCCGACCGTTATTGCCCTGGGGCATGAAATTGAAAAATTTTGAACAAGATCCTTCGCATTGTTTCAATTTGCTGGAACACTTAAAAGATGACCCTTCACTTTATGTTCGAAAGTCCGTTGCCAATCATTTGAACGATCATTCCAAAAAGCATCCTGATAAGGTAGTTGCCTTGCTAACATCCTGGAATAAGGGAAACCCTTCCAAGGGTACCCAATGGATTACCAGACATGCCTTGCGGAGCTTAATAAAACAAGGTCATACCGGAGCGATGGTTTTACAAGGTTTCGGTTCCCCTGAAAAGGTGCTCATGGATGATTTTGAAATTACCACTCCCGAGGTGAATTTTGGTGAAACACTAAACTTTGGATTTTCCATTTTTTCAAAAGAAAAAAAGCCAATAAAACTCGTAGTTGACTATATCCTCTATTTTAAAAAAGCCAATGGTGCCCTGGCTCCAAAAGTCTTCAAATTAAAGGAAATGATGCTTGAACCTTCTACGAAAAATACCATCCGGAAAAATCATCCTATCAGGCCAATTACTACCCGAAAATATTACCCCGGAATGCAGGAAATCGGTATTCAAATCAACGGAAGAGAATTTGCCCGGAAATCTTTTTTATTAAAAATGGAGTAAATGTTTTTTTTGCAAAATTCCAAACTGAAAGAATTCCTGGCCGGCCTTATCCCTTTTAGCTCAATGGGCAGAGAAAAACCGTTTAACATGAATCCATGTATGAGCAAACTCAATTTAGGCCAAAAAAATTAGCGTTCAGAAAAACTCTGACTATTATTGTTTGAGGTTGAATTGATCCCTTTTTCACTTTCATTTTCATTTTGAAACTTATTTTTAAAGTGAAATTACTTCAAAGTTGGTAATTGTAAAGGATTGTTATTCAGTATTTTAAATAGAAATATTAAGTCTTGTTAAAAATCCTTAACATTTCCTTAGCTGAAAAAAGTTTGATTTCTACAAAAAGTCAACTTTACTTTGCACCATCAATCGCACATCTAATGTCGGTTGGTTTTATACCGAA
>JAGQWW010000277.1 GCA_020436955.1 Saprospiraceae bacterium
AGATTATGCCGCTGGATGAAAAAGTCTATGAAATTAATGAGCTTTTTGACAATTCAAGCTTTTCAGATAGGCTGGTCTTTACCGTTTCGTTTTCCGATACCACCCAAGTATATGCATCTGCCAAAGAACTGATCGCTTATTGCAATACCCTGGTCGATACCCTCAAGGCAACTACCGATTCAATAGAGGTGAAAGATTTTCAGGTTAAGGTGGACGAATCAGAATTTTTAAAAATCTATGATGTATTGTATCAGCATCTACCCTTGTTTCTGGAAGAGGATGATTATGCTACCATTGAAGAATATTTAAAAGAAGGGGAAGTTGAAGATAGGGTACAAGGGGCTTACAAATCCTTGTTGAGTCCGGCGGGATTTGCATTTAAGGATGCCGTGCTAAAAGATCCGCTTGGGTTTACCAGGCTGGCTTTTGACAAACTGCAGTCTTTCCAGATTGATGAAAATTTCACATTGGAAAATGGTTATATCGTTTCTACTGACCATAGACACCTGCTCTTTTTTATTCAACCTGCACAATCCGGAAGAGAGACCCTGATCAATAAAGGACTGCTTGATAAAATCGAATCAGCAGTCGCCTATGCTGACCAACAATTTGAAGGAGCAGTGCATGCACAATATTTCGGAGCAGTCGCAGTAGCCGTTGACAATGCTACCCAGATTAGATGGGATGTAACTGCTACGGTGTCGGCAGCTTTGATTTTCCTGCTTTTTATCATCATTTACTTTTTCAAAAAGCCATCTGCCTTTTTTACCATGGTACTACCGGTGTTGCTGGGAGGCATCGTGGCTTTGGGCATGTTGTTTTTATTTAAAGGGACCGTATCCATTATTTCGATTGGCGTAGGTTCAGTGCTTTTAGGGATTATTCTGGATTATTCCCTGCACATTTTTACCCATCATAGGAATGTAGGAAGGGTAGTGGCGGTCATTTCTGACCTCACGTGGCCCATTTTGATAAGCAGCATGACGACTGCTATAGCCTTTTTATGCTTGTATTTGGTTAGGTCGGAGGCTTTGCATGATCTGGGCCTTTTTTCTGCCCTAGCAGTTTTTGCAGGTGCAATACTTGCTCTTTGGGTGCTGCCGCTATTTTTAAAAGATAAAGAGGGAAAAACCGATACCAGACAGACTTTTCTGGATAAATGGGCAGCATATCCCTTAGGAAAAAACAAGTATGTTTTGTTGGTAGTGGGTTTAGTGACCCTTGTTTGTCTTTTCAATGTTTCTGAATTCCATTTTGAATCTGATCTGAATAAGGTCAATTTTATGTCTGAAAAGACAAAGGCTGCAGAAGCACAGCTCAATTCTATAACCAGTGCTACGATGCGCGGTGTTTACCTGGTAGCTCATGGTCACAATCTGGAAGAAGCACTTGAATACAATGCGGCCATACTTCCCATTGTTGATTCTTTAAAAAGGGAAGGAATTGTAAAAGGCGTTTCTACACCCGGTACGCTGTTGCTCACCAAAAAACAACAAGCAGCTAAAATAGCCTTATGGAATCAATTTTGGACCAGTGAAAAAAAGGCTAATCTGATTCTAAGGGTGCAATCTGTCGCTACATCCTTAAACTTTAAGCCGGAAGCATTTTCAGGGTTTTACAATTTCATTGACCGCAATTTTGATGTGGCTCCGCCTGATGATTTCAAACCGGTTATAGACCTCTTTTTGAAAGAATATATTTCTGAAAAAGATTCCTTGGCTACTGTTTTGACCCTATTGAGGCTCAATCAGGAGGACAAACCACCCGTGTACCAACGCTTTGGCAATATGGAACAGGTAAATATTCTGGACAAAGAGTACCTGGTGCAAAAATTTGTAGCTATCCTGAAAACAGATTTTGATTACCTGGTCTGGTTTTCCCTGGCACTGGTTTTTATTATTCTTCACATTTCTTTTGGAAGAATTGAGCTGGCAATTGTTTCTTTTTTGCCAATCCTACTTTCATGGGTTTGGACGATTGGCCTTATGAACATCTTCGGACTGAGATTCAATATCATCAATGTCATCATCACCACTTTTATATTTGGGTTGGGCATTGATTATTGCATATTCATCATGCGGGCGCTTTTGCAGGAATATAAAACTGGAGAAAAGCACCTCACATCTTACAAAACCTCTGTTTTGTTGTCAGCGATGACCACACTTATTGGTATAGGCGTGATGATATTTGCCAAACATCCTGCATTACAATCGATTGCCGGATTGGCCATTATTGGAATCGGTTCGGTATTATTTATCAGCTTTTCAACCCTTCCATTTTTGTTCCGTTGGCTGATTTATCAACCCGATGGTAATCGCAGAGAGTATCCCCGTACCGTATGGAATACTTTCAAGACCTTGTATGTATATGGCCTGATTGCCTTGGGGTCTATTATCGTTACTGTCCTGGGAGGGCTGGTATTTCTAGTGCCATTTTTAGGAAAGGAAAAGAAGAAATTTGCCGTTCATTGGTTGATTTGGAAATTGTCTACATGGTATGTCAATATTAGTTTTTTTCCAAGTCAGACCCGTATAAATGAGGGAGAGGACTTTATCAAACCGGCCATCATAGTCAGTAACCACCAGTCCCATATCGATACCCCGGTTATTTTTTCTTTGCATCCAAAACTGGTGCTATTAACCAAAGGCTGGGTATACAATTTTCCACTGTATCATTTTGCCTGTAAAATGGCAGATTTTTTCACGGTTGATGAAGGCATGGAATCTTTGCTTCCCAAGTTGAAAGAAAGGGTGGCAAATGGGTATCACATTGCTGTTTTCCCAGAAGGGAGCCGTTCGCCTGATGATAAGGTAAAGCGATTTCATAAGGGGAGCTTTTTGCTGGCGGAGCAGTTGGAAATGGATATTATTTTGGTGTACATCTACGGTACCGGCCGTTTTTTAAGAAAGGGAAGTTTTTGGGGCGAATCCAATGATGTGTTTGTCAAAGTTAGTGAAAGAATAAGCTTTGATGACCCCAGGTTTGTAGGTTCCTATTCGGAAAGGACCAAAAAGATATTCAGATATTACCGCGAGCAATATGAGTCTTTTAAAAAGGAATGTCAGACTCCTAATTATTACAGAAGACAGCTGGTAGAAAATTACTTATACAAAGGTCCGGTCCTTGAATATTACACCCGGGTGAAAACCAAAATGGAGGATTATTACAAAGTTTTCCATGAGTTAGTGCCACAAAAGGCCGTTATAACAGATTTGGGATGTGGTTATGGATACATGCCGGTGATGTTGTCGTATTTATCGGAAGAAAGGAAAATTACCGGAGTAGACTACGATGAAGAAAAAATTGCCCTGGCGGCTAACTTGCCGGATCCAGCCGATCAGTTGACCTTCATTCATTCCGACATTGCACATTTCGATTACCAACCATCTGATGTGTTTATTTTTTCAGATGTATTGCATTATCTCACACCGGATGAGCAATGGGAAGTGTTGGATAAAGCATTGGCCAATCTAAGCCCTGCAGGCAAGATAATTGTCAGGGATGGTGACAGTGATTTAGCAGAAAGACACAAGGGTACCTGGTTAACCGAATTTTTCTCCACCAATATAGGATTCAACAAAACGAGAAATCCTTTGCATTTTCTTTCCGGAGCAGCCCTTGAAGCCTGGGCGAAAAAGAATAAACTGGAATTGACCCGCATTGACCTGACCAAAAAGACATCAAATATTATATTTGTCTTTCAACCCATTCAACTTTAGAAATCAGGGAAGCAACAATGGCCTTATACGATTTTGTAATTATTGGTAGTGGATTAGGGGGGCTGGAATGTGCCTACACGCTTTCCAAAGAGGGGTATAAGGTATGTGTACTTGAAAAAAACCGCCAGTTGGGTGGCAACCTTCAGATTTTCTCAAGGGATAAAGTCATTTTTGATACCGGTGTGCACTATTTGGGCGGACTGGATCCCGGACAAAATCTCCACCAGTTTTTTCAGTATTATGGTTTGATGGATAAGCTAAAGCTGCGTCGGATGGACCCGGACGGCTTTGATCGCATTACCTTCGATAACGATCAGACAGGATATCCGCATGCCATGGGATTTGACAATTTTGCTGAGCGAATGACTGCCTTTTTTCCAAAAGAAAAGGAGGCTATCCGTATCTACTGTAATACCATCCAGGAAATATGTGATGCCTTCCCTGTCTATCGTCTAAGAAAAGAACCTTTTGAGGCCCTGAAGTTGGATTTTCTGGACATTGGAGCCAAAAATTTCATAGACGGTTTAACTTCTAATCAAAAATTGAGAAGTGTGCTGGCGGGTTCCAATCCGCTATATGCCGGCGATGCCGGAAAGACGCCGTTATATGCTCATGCCCTTACCGTAAATACCTATATCGAAAGCGCCTGGAAATGTGTCGATGGCGGTGCTCAGATTAGTAATCT